>NZ_JAGQCQ010000078.1:0-12161 GCF_024346275.1 Cyanobium sp. BA20m-p-22 | reverse complement strand
ACCTCGCTGCCGAAGCTGGGAAATGCCACCAGATAGCCCACCGCCATCGCCAGCAGCACGCAGATCGCCACCCCTACCAGCAGGGTGCGCATGGCCCGACCAACCATGGCCAGGCGACCCTGGGCGATCTCGAAGGCCATCGCCTGGAGGGGCATGATCCAGGGGGCCACCACCATGGCGCCGATCACCACACCGGGGCTGTTGGCCAGCAGGCCCAGGGTTGCAATCAGCGTGGCCCCCACGGTGAGCACCAGGAACACCTGATTGCAGCTGGCATCTCGCTCGAACTCCTCCTGCAGGGCCTCGAGCCGCCTCGCCTCGGGGGTGGCGCTGAAAGCTGTCATGCCGGTAGCTAAGCGGAACCTCACCCCAGAATGGGTCCAGCGGCGACTCCGGAGCAGAAACCATGTCCCTCGACCAGCTGAAGGCCTTTCTGGGCGTCATGCAAAACGAAGCAACCCTGCGTGAAGCGGTGCTCGCCGCAGCCACGGCCGATGATGTGGCCCAGATCGGCGCCTCCCTGGGCTACGAGTTTTCCGGTGATGAGCTGTTGCGGCTATCTGGCAAAAAGGTTGGTCGCGTCACTGTTACCAAGCAGGATATCCCAGGTGAATACAACTAATTTTTTGTGCGCATTCCTTGTTCGCAGGCTCTTGATATCTCCTTTTTATTGGGGGGGGGGATCCACTATCACCAGAACTTAATCACGAGAAATTAATCACCAATTGCTTATTCCCTGGTATTATTCAGCGACCTTAGGCTTGAAATCGTGCCGCCTCAACCGCACGCAAGTTGGCATTCCCTGACAGCTCCTGATGCTCTCATCGAGCTCAACAGCACCTCCGATGGCCTTTCAACGGCCGAGGTAGCCCGCAGGTTGGCGGACACAGGCCCTAACCGGCTGGAGCTGAAGGCAGGCCGCAGCACCCTGCAAATTCTCTGGGACCAGTTCAGCAACATCATGTTGATCATGTTGCTGGTGGTTGCCGCGGTTTCCGCTGGCATCGATCTCACTCAGAAGACCTTTCCCAAAGACGCGATCGCGATCCTGGTAATCGTGGTCCTCAATGGCCTGTTGGGGTATTTCCAGGAGAGTCAAGCCCAGAATGCCTTGCTGGCTCTGCGTGATTTGGCCCAGCCCCTGGTCCAGGTTCGCCGCGATGGCCATTGGCGGCGGATTTCCGGCGAGGAGCTCGTCTACGGCGACCTTATCCGCTTAGAGGCCGGTGATCGGGTGCCGGCAGATGCCCGCTTGCTGGAGGTGGCCGATCTGGGGGTACGTGAGGCGGCCCTAACAGGAGAAGCAGAGGCGGTGTTCAAGAAGGCAGACCTGGTGCTCGATGCCTCCACACCTGTTCTGGAGCGCCAGAACTGTGTGTTTCAGGGCACCGAAGTGGTGCGCGGTCGCGGGGTCGCAGTCATCGGTGCCACCGGCATGGCCACCGAGCTGGGCCAGATCGCCGAAATGATCAACACTGCTGATAGCGGCAATACCCCACTGCAGGACCGCCTGGATGGGCTGGCCAACGTCCTGGTTTTCAGTGCCCTTGCCCTCGTGGGTTTGGTGATGCTGATCGCTGGCGTCGGTCTGCGCCAACCGCTCCTCGACCTGCTCGAGGTTTCGCTCTCAATGGCCGTCGCGATCGTGCCTGAGGGCCTGCCGGCAGTGATCACTGTGACTCTGGCGATTGGTACCCAGCGCATGGTGCGGCGCGCCGCCCTGATCCGCCGGCTGCCTGCCGTTGAAGGATTGGGATCCGTCACCGTTATCTGTTCAGACAAGACAGGCACCTTGACCCAGAACCGTCAGGTGGTTCAAGAGCTGCGCCTAGGCACCAGCAGGGTGGCAGTCTCCGGGCAGGGTTATGAGCCTGAAGGCAGCTTCACGGCATCTGAATTGACACCCCCTGAAGGCGCAGCTGGCGGTGTGCCTGCAGGGATACAGCAGCTTTTGTTGCAGGCAGCTGTTCTGTGCAGTGATGCCGAACATAAGCAAAGTGCCGATGGCAAGTGGGAGATTCTTGGTGATCCCACCGAAGGTGCCCTATCGGTGGTTGCCGCCAAGGTCGGCGTAGACGACTTTGAGCTTCGCAGTCACTTCCGCCGCGTCGCCGAAATTCCTTTCAGCTCGGAAAGGCAGTTGATGGCTGTTTGGATCGAGGATTTGACAGGCACACTCCAGGCACCTCTAGGTGATTCCGCCTCGGGGTCCAACCGCTTGTTGATCAGTAAGGGTGCACCCGAAGTCATCGTCGAAAATTGCTCCCATTGGGTGGATGGTGATGGCGTGGTGGCGCTCAGCAGCTCCCAGCGCCAGTGGTGGCTCGAACAATCGCAGCAGCTTGCCGCCAGTGGCCTGCGGGTGCTGGCCTTTGCCTGTGCGCCCCATCATGAGAGTCCCGACCACGAGATCAACTCCCAGACTCTGCTGGGGTTGATGGCTCAACTCGACCCGGCCCGTCCGGAGGTTTCACAAGCCATCGCGACCTGCCGGCAGGCCGGCATCCGCCCTGTGATGATCACGGGCGACCATCCGCTGACGGCCCGGGCAATCGGCAGTGCCATCGGCCTTACCGATGAACAGGGCGAGGTGGTGTTGGGGCGTCAGCTCGAGGCCTTCAACGACAAAGAACTGCAGGAAGTGGTTGCCCGCTGCAGCGTTTACGCAAGGGTGCCACCCGATCAGAAGCTGCGCATCGTCAAAGCCCTACAGGCTAACCACCAGGTGGTGGCGATGACCGGTGATGGTGTCAATGACGCCCCTGCACTCAAGCAGGCGCATATTGGTGTGGCCATGGGCATCACCGGTACCGAGGTCACTAAGGAGGCAGCAGACATGGTTCTGCTCGACGATAATTTCGCCACCATCGTCAGTGCGGTAGAAGAAGGACGTCTTGTGTATGCGAATATCCGCCGCTTCGTGAAGTACATCCTGGGCAGCAACGTTGGTGAACTGGTAACCATTGCAGCGGCCCCCTTGCTGGGTTTTGTGGGTGTCCCTATGACCCCGCTGCAGATCCTCTGGATGAACCTGGTCACCGACGGTTTGCCTGCCCTTGCCCTTGCCCTTGAACCTGGAGAGGACGGTTTGATGCAGAGGCCCCCGGCCAAGCCAGGGGAATCGATCTTCGCCTCAGGCACCGGCAGCTACATCCTGCGCACCGGCGTAGTCTTCGGTCTGATTACCATCGCCATGATGATAATTGCAGAGCAGCGCGATGCACCCTGGACCACCATGGTCTTCACAACGCTCTGCCTGGCCCAGATGGGTCATGCCCTCTCCTGCCGCAGCACCCTGCCGCTGTTTCAGGTCAACCCATTCTCTAACCCAGCTCTGCTGGTGTCTGTGGTTGTGACTACGGCGCTACAGCTGTTGCTCTTGTATGTGCCAGCCCTCTCAAGTTTCTTTGGAACCACTCCCCTCAGTGGCGAGAATCTCTTGCTATGTGTGGCTTTCAGTCTCCTGTTTTTCCTGTATTTAGAAGGGGATAAGATCTGGCGTCTCTGGCGCAGGCAGGCCTTTGCAGACGCGTGATCTGGCATCTGCTAATTTGAACCCAAGTGCGAGCCAGGCTGCTTAAAACTTAAAGGAGCGAGTGGACTCAGGTGGGCTTATGTTCTAACTCTGTCTCCTTGAATAATACGTTGAAACATGTAGCCCTTGCCCCGTGCCGTAAGAATCAGCTCCGGATTTTCCACGTCTACTTCCAGTTTTGCCCGCAGCCGGGAGATGTGCACGTCCACTACCCGGCTGTCGTTAGAACGGGTAGGCCGATAACCCCAGACCTGCTCGAGAATATCGAGCCGGCTGACCGACTCACCCGCTTGGTTAATCAGTAATTCCAGCAGGCTGAATTCCATACCTGTTAAGCGGATGCGCTCTTCGTCTCGGTATGCTTTGCGCCGAGTTAAATCCACCCGCAGATTGCCAACAATAACCCAATTACAGCCTGCACCATTTATACTATCGCCTGGGTTATCGCCTTGCCCGCCGCGACGGGATGGGGCATTCCTGCGCATGACGCAGTGGATTCGCAGCTCAAGCTCTTTTGGGCTGAAGGGCTTGAGAATATAGTCATCGGCTCCGAGTTTTAGGCCTGTGATGCGGTCCTCCACATCACCCAGAGAAGTCAGCAGGATGATTGGCACCTCCGATTGGGCCCGGACTCGCTCCGTCACCGTGAAGCCATCTAGGCCTGGCATCATCACGTCTAGAACCAAAGCATCTGGCTCAAAGCTGCGAAATAGCTCAAGGGCTTGATTGCCGTCTACTGCTGCGGCCACTTCAAATCCCGCCATGCGCAGCCGTGTCTCAAGAATGCGCCGGATGTTCGCCTCGTCATCAGCGATCAGGATCCGTATGGGTTTAATGCCAGATTCTTGAGTCAAGACAATGCAACCACCGCAATATTTGCCAATGCATAGTCGGATAGGTGGTTGAGTTCGCCCCGCCGGAATGATTCTTTACAGAGGCAGGCAGTGCGACCTGAAGAATTTCCTAGGCGGCGATCAACCAACGGCCCAAAATGGCCGTTGACAGGGCCAGCCCGGAGGCCAGAACAAGCTCCTGCTGCCGGCCTAGCAGCCGGCGCAGGATGACCAAACTCCAAAGCGTGCCAAGCAGCAGCACTGCACTTTGGCAATAGGCGATCACATGGGGATCGGCGCTCCAGCTCGGCAGGTAGCCGGCCTGTTCCCCCAGCCAAGGCCAAAGGCTCACCGGCAATAATCGGCCCGCTTCCCCCATTCCCATAGGTAGGTGGCGGGCCAGCAGCAGTGCCCACACCAGGGGCAATAAGCCGTATAGCCAGGGTTTGGGCCACCAGCTTGCGACCAGCAGGGGTGCCCCCAGGGCAAGCAGGCCAATCCCCATTCGCGGTAGCAGGGGCCCCTCCTGGAGGCTTTGCGGTGCCCAGCTCAGCCAGCCCAGCCAGGGCTCCCAGTGGTGCAGCATCACCCCCCCCCATCAGCACGAGCAAAAGTAGTTTTTCCCCATCTGGAGCTGTCATCCGGCGCTGCAGATCCGCAGCGGGGGGCCGCAGGCGCAGTTGAACTGATCGATGGGGGCATGCCTGGGCGCAGGTAAGGCACAGCACGCAATTGCGGTTGTCATTTAGGTGGGCTGGATGGGTGCCAAGGGGGCAGCCCGCGCTGGAAAGCCCCTCCCCTTCGGCCGGTCCGCCCTTGAAGCAGGCGAAGCTGCTGCAGCTACCGCTGCAGGTGCCGGCCTCTGCCCGCAATTCCAGCACCGAGAGCTTTGCCATCAAGCCGTTCATGCCGCCGACGGGGCAGAGATAACGGCACCAGAAGCGCTTCTCAAACAGCAACGACCCAACTACTGCTCCGGCTGTAATTGCAAGCAGCAGGCAACTACTCAGCCAGGCAGTATTTTCCAGGTTGCCCAGCTCCTCCCAGAGCAGGATGCCGGCAAAGCCAGCAGCCAGGGTCGGGGAAGCCCAGCGGTCGGTATTGCCCCGGGGCCAGGGCCTGGGCTTCCAGCCCAATGCGGTGGCGAGCCGTTGCCCAATTTCGCCCCACACCATGAAGGGGCAAAAAGAGCACCACAGGCGTCCCACCAAGGGAAATCCGAGCAGGATCAACGGCCACCACCAGGCCCAGAACAGATTCAGCACTCCGTTGTGGTTCCGCTCCTGTGGCCCCAGCCACAGGGCCAGATTCACCGCCACAAAAAGCCAGCTCATCAAGCCAAACAAAAGGCCATTCCAGAGCCATGGCGCCCGCATCAAATTCCTCAGCTGGGGCTTCCAGCGCCAGATTTCGAAGCGGTGAAGGCTGGGCAGGGAGCTAGTCCAGAAGACGTCCTCTGGCAGCACCGCCGGCTCGCCGATGGCTCCCTGGCTACTCGCCTGCTGCAGGGCCCGCTCAACGATCACATCGAGCTCGCGCAGGTTGTTGGCAAAGTCATGGCCCTGCAGCCGCTTCACCACAACTTCAGGCACCTCTGGTGGCCTGGCCCAGCCGAGTTTGCGGCTGATTTGGCGCACGTCATATCGGATCCAGTCACCCAGGTCTTGGCGCCGCACCCGCAAAGGGGGCACCCGGATGCGCTGGACAAGCCCATCGAGCTCCGGCACCGGACTTTCCGCTGTGAAGATCACCCTGGCGCCAATGGGTGCGCTGCCACCTGGCCAGTTGCCGTTGACTGCCAAGGCCACCAGCAAGGGCCTGAGTTCGGGCCGCGCCGCATCGAGGCGATCGATCAGGAGAGTGCCCTTTCCCAGGCAGCTCAGTAGGGCAGGCCCCCAGATGGAGGCTTGAAATAGCTCTCCTCCATCTGCGGGTAAGAGGCTCGCGTCGATCCGGATCAGCAGTGAGCGCCGCCCCCGGGACCCGAAGTGCACCAGGGCTGCAATGTTGTCTTTTTCAAGACCTGGTTCGCCGCTGATCAGCACCATCTGCCTATCTGGGTTGCTGCTGGCCGCTGCGATGGCTGCCCGCAGGTTTCGGGCATAGGGGCTACGGCCCACCACACCTCGCCGAGCGCGGCCCACCACGTAGGGAGCCAGGCGCAGGATTGCTTCCTGCTCTCGCTTGGCATTTGGGAGTTGACTGCTAACGGTATCCACTGGATCCAAACTCCGAAGTACCAGTCAGCCGAATCTTGCCCGGATTGGTCAGGGGATCTTGGCCGCTACGCAAGTCGGCATCTGACTTCATAAAACAACAGGCAGCCCGACCCAACTGCGTTTTTCTAGGCTTGGCCTCGCACTTAATCAGGATAGCGTTAGAAGCCGTAAAATGGTAATTTGAATAAATGATGACATGTTACCGTTGTGCCATTTTAGGCTGCTGGCGCCGTGTCACCGCGCTTTGTCCAGCTGGGTAGGCGCGATCGGGCTGTTCGAACATGCCTCGATCTGGTTGAAGTTGGCAAACTCAAGTTGTGGTGGCATGTCGTTTTCGGCGATCATCATGTCGACGAAACGATGCTCGAAGTGAACCTGGGTGAGCGGATAGTGATGATGCGCATGGATCGGCCTCTCCAGGATTTCGTCGATACCAGAAAATGAAATCACTATCTCGGCATTACCTGCCCGGAGCGAGTTGGCTGTTGCCCCAAGCAAAGGACTTTCCTGGTCGATCGGATGCATCGCCGTCCAGGTCAGCAGGAAAAGCGGTGATGGATCTGCTGGAACGACTTGCCGGCCAGATCGGCACCAGCGTGATCGTGGTGACCCACGACGAGAAAATCATGCCCCGCTTCCGCCGCATATTCGAGCTGCGCGACGGCGTGGTGATTGACCCACAGTCGAAACCGGGCTGACCAGGCAGCTATGCAGCACCAAGAGGGTGCGGCGTTCTATCGCCCTGTGAGCGCCTGAGATCGAAGCGATCAGCCTCCATCACCTTCACCCAGGCACTCACGAAGTCGCACACAAGCCGAGCTGCCCCATCGCTCTGGGCATACACCTCGGCGATCGCCCGCAGCTGGGAGTTGGAGCCAAACACCAGATCCACCCGGGTGCCGCTCCAGCGCAGCTCACCGCTGCTGCGGCCTCGGCCCTCGAACAGCTCACCGGTGTCATCACTGGGGCTCCAGGTGGTGGCCATGTCGAGCAGGTTGACGAAAAAGTCGTTACTCAGCACTCCCGGCCGCTCGGTGAACAGGCCGTGGCGGCTGCCGCCACTGTTGGCGCCCAGCACCCGAAGGCCGCCCACAAGCACGGTCATTTCGGGGGCACTGAGACCGAGCAGCTGGGCGCGGTCTACCAGCAGGTGCTCAGCGGTCACACTCATCGGTGCCTTCTGCCAGTTGCGGAAGCCATCGGCCTGGGGCTCCATCACCGCAAACGAGGCCGCATCAGTTTGCTCTTGGCTGGCATCCATCCGGCCCGGCGTGAACGGCACCTCCACGGATTGGCCCGCTGCAGCCGCCGCCTGCTCTACGCCCACGCCACCGGCCAGCACGATCAGATCGGCCAGCGACACGCGCACGCCATCTGTGCGGGAGGCGTTGAAGGCCTGCTGGATGCCCTCGAGCACCGCCAACACCCGTTGCAACTGCTCGGGTTGGTTCACGGCCCAGTCTTTCTGGGGCGCCAGGCGCACCCGGGCGCCATTGGCGCCGCCGCGCTTATCTGATCCGCGGAAGCTGGAGGCCGAGGCCCAGGCGGTGCTCACCAGTTCAGCCACGCTGAGGCCGGAAGCCCGCACGCGGGCCTTGAGATCGGCGATGGCGACCCCGTCCACCAGGGGATGGTCAACCGCTGGGATCGGGTCTTGCCAAATCAGCTCTTCGGCGGGCACTTCAGGGCCGAGGCAGAGCGCCTTGGGCCCCATGTCGCGGTGGGTGAGCTTGAACCAGGCCCGGGCAAAGGCGTCGGCGAAGGCCTCGGGGTGCTGGTGGAAGTGACGCGAGATCGGCGCGTAGATCGGATCGAAGCGCAGCGATAGATCCGCCGTGGTCATCATCGGCGGGTGCTTGAGCCCGGGGATGTGGGCGTCGGGGATCAGGTGTTCCTCGCGGCAGTCTTTGGCCTGCCACTGCCAGGCGCCAGCGGGGCTCTTGATCAGCTCCCACTCGTAGCCAAACAACATGTCGAAGTAGCCCATGTCCCAACGGGTGGGATTGGGTTTCCAGGCGCCCTCAATGCCGCTGGTGGTGGCATCGGCCCCCTTGCCGCTGCCGTGGCGGTTGGCCCAGCCCAGGCCCATCTCCTCCAGCGGCGCCCCCTCCGGCGGCGGGC
This sequence comes from Cyanobium sp. BA20m-p-22, assembly GCF_024346275.1. Taxonomy (NCBI): domain Bacteria; kingdom Bacillati; phylum Cyanobacteriota; class Cyanophyceae; order Synechococcales; family Prochlorococcaceae; genus Cyanobium; species Cyanobium sp. BA20m-p-22. The sequence continues at coordinate 3,453 of NZ_JAGQCQ010000078.1, read as the reverse complement.
CCATCAGCTCTTCGCTACCGGCACCATGGGCCTTGCCGAAGGTGTGGCCGCCGGCGGTGAGCGCCACGGTCTCCTCGTCGTTCATGGCCATGCGCGCGAAGGTTTCGCGCACGTCGAGCCCCGACGCCACCGGATCGGGCACGCCATTGGGGCCCTCTGGGTTCACGTAGATCAGCCCCATCTGCACGGCGGCCAGTGGGTTTTCCAGCTGGCGATCGCCGCTGTAGCGCTCATCGCCGAGCCAGGTTTTTTCGTTGCCCCAGTAGATGTCTTCCTCCGGCTGCCAGATGTCGGCGCGGCCGCCGCCGAAGCCAAAGGTGCGCAGACCCATCGATTCGAGGGCGGCGTTGCCGGCCAGGATTATCAAGTCGGCCCAGGAGATGCTGTTGCCGTATTTCTGCTTGATCGGCCAGAGCAGGCGGCGGGCCTTGTCGAGGTTGCCGTTATCGGGCCAGCTGTTGATCGGCGCGAAGCGTTGGTTGCCGGTGCCGCCACCGCCCCGGCCATCGGCAGTGCGGTAGGTGCCGGCGCTGTGCCAGGCCATGCGGATGAACAGGCCGCCGTAGTGGCCCCAATCCGCTGGCCACCACTCCTGCGAGTCGGTCATCAGCGCGATCAGGTCGCGCTTGAGGCCGTGGTAATCGAGCTGGCTGAAGGCCTCGGCATAGTTGAACCCCGCCCCCAGCGGATTGGAGATCGGGCTGTGCTGATGCAGGATCGCCAAATTGAGTTGCTGGGGCCACCAATCCCTTGGTGAGGGGCCGCGGCCTGACACCGCCATCGTGGCCGCACCGTGGTTTACGGGGCACTTGCCGAGTTCAGTCACGGCGGCACTGCGCTTTAGGGCACTTCAACCGTAGGCAGCGCGATCAGGGCCGTCTCTGGCCGGATACAGCCCGTGATGTAGCCCGGGACGCAGCCCGACAGTGCTCAGGCCCACCAGGGCTGGGAGCCATCGCGGAAATCGGTCTCGCTCCAGGGGCAGGCCCAGCTGCTGTAGCTGCAGCAACAGCCGCAGTTGAGTGCTGATCTGGCTGGCGTTGATCACCACCAGGAGCAGGTCGGGTGGGGTGAGACGTAGAAATCGCTGCGCCACCGCCTCGTCTTCGCTGCTTCCGCTCAGGTCGTGGATTCCGGGCAGATCCACCAGTGCGTAGCTGCGACCATTGCGGTTGGGAGCCATCGGCCCCTGCAGTAGGTCCACCGTGAGGCCTGGCCAATTCGCGATTTGGGCATGCCCGCCGGTGAGTCGGTTGTAGAGGGTGGATTTGCCCGTATTGGGCATTCCCAGCAAAGCCACCCTGACGGGAGGGCTGCCCTGGGGGCGCCGCAGCCGCTCCTGTTGTGAATTCATCTCAATAGCATTGCATCACGCAGGTGGCATGCCTGCGGTCGGCGTGTGGCTCAGGGCGCTATCCGCTCGATGATCCAGTCGCTGGCGCCTTCACCCTCGTCTGCGTCTGAGTTGGCCAGGCGATAGCGGAAGCGATCGTGCAGGCGATTTTCCCGGCCCTGCCAGAACTCCATCTCCTGCGGCCGCACCCGAAATCCTCCCCAACCGGCCGGTAGGGGCACCTCCTTGCCGGCAAAGCGGCGCTTCAGTTCTTCCCACTGCAGCTCCAGCATCGAGCGGGAGCTGATTACCGAACTCTGCTGTGACACCCAGGCGCCCAGGCGGCTGCCGAAGGGCCGCGAGACGAAATAGGCGAGGGATTCGGCCGTGGAGATGGGTTCGGCGTGTCCCAGCACTGCTACCTGGCGCTCCAGCCCATACCAGGGGAACAGCAGGCTCACATGGGGCTGGGCCGCGATCTCCCTGGACTTGCGGCTGCCGTAGTTGGTGAAAAAAACAAAGCCCCGCTGGTCGAAGGCCTTCAGCAACACGGTGCGGCTGCTGGGGCGGAGGCCATCGGTTGTGCCCAGCACCATGGCGTTGGGTTCCAGCAGCTCTGCCTGGAGGGCCTGCTGAAACCAGCGCCTGAACTGCTCGAACGGATCGAGGTGGAGATCGCTGCGCCTCAGCCCAGCCTGGCGATACTCGAGGCGCAGCTGGGCGACGTCGGGATGGCCTGGTGGGGTGCTGTCCATGCCGTTAGGAGCACGAATCGCGTCTGGACAGGGCCCCTTCCAGCTGAGCCCCCTCCAGACGGCTGCCCTCCATGTTGCAATCCCGCAGATCACACCCCCTCAAGTCGGCCTGCTGCAGATCCGCCTGGCGCAGATCCGCGCCATAGAGGCAGGCACCACGCAGATCGGCGCCGTGCAGCTGGGCCCCCTGCAGCAGGGCAAAGCTGAGATCTGCGCCTTGGAAATCGGCGCCGCCCAGATCGGTGAGCTGGTCAAGTCCGCTGCGGAAGTCGGCCTCCACCAAACGGGCCTGGTGCCAGTGGCTGCCAGCGGCCAGCACACCGCGCAGGCAGCAGCGGTGCATGAAGGCTGAGTTGAAGTCAATGCCCTGGAGCCGCGAGCCGGAGAGGTCGGCCTCATGCCAGAAGGAGCGCTGGGCCTGGGCTTCCGAGAGGTCGGCCCCCCAAAGCAAGGCCTGCTGAAAGCGGCAGCCCTCGAGCTGGGACCGGTGGAAACGCGCCCGGCCGAAGCGGGCCTCCTTGAAGCAGCTGGCGCGCAGATCACAGTTGGATAGGTCCAGATCCACCCCGTCGAGATCCCGCAACCGCAAGCCTGGAAATTGGCGATGGCCAGCGGCCAGGGCGCTGTTCAGCTCCTCCAGCGATTGCGGAGACCCCTCGCCGCCGGCCATCAGAGGATGGCGGCGAGGGCGTCGAGCTGGTGGCGTCGGGTGGCCAGCAGCAGCTTCTCGGTTTGGCCCAGAAGCTTGAACACTGCTTTGTCGATCACCTCGTAAAACACCAGAGAGCCCTCGGGCCGGCGCTGCACCACTCCGGCGATGGTGAGCAGTTTGAGGTGCTTCGACACCAGGGCCTGGCTGAGCCCCGTGGCCTCCACAACTGCCGTGACGTTGAGGGGGCCGCCCCGCAGGGCTTCGAGAACCGCCAGCCGGTTTGGCTCGGAGAACACCTTGAAGTATTCGGCCAGGGCTTCCATGCGGTGGATAGGCGAGGTAGGTGGCCGGGGGAAGGCCAGCCACAAGCCTAACCCACCCTCTCGCTAGCGGATCACCGCGAAATCCAGCTACGCCATCCACCGTGTATCACGATGACGTTATGCTGTGCTCTGGATATCGTCTTTTCTGTTTTGACCGCTTCCCTCGCACCCCCTTGGCCCCAGCGGGAGGTCCTGTTGGAGCGCCAGCATGACCGCCTCGAGGCCCTGCTCGCCGATCTGGTGGATCGCCACTGTCTGGCCGATGCGGAGCGCAGCGCCATGGAGCTGCTGGCGGATTGCCGCGACTGCGAGCGGTTGTTGTGGGGGGTGCGCCTGCACTTGCGGCTAGAGGAGCGCTGGCTCGGCCAATGCGGCTGCCTTTGCCCAGGC
>NZ_JAGQCQ010000077.1:0-12216 GCF_024346275.1 Cyanobium sp. BA20m-p-22 | reverse complement strand
AGGAGAATCGTGGCGACCCAGGTGGTGGTCCACGCTCCCCCCTGCACCAGAAAGGCCAACAGGGCCAGGGCGAAATACATGACGGCAATGGCCAGCCAGAGCCGCGCCGGGAGAGTCTGCCGGGCCAGCGAGAGGCGCCGCTCCCTGGCATCGATGAGGTCGAAGCTGAAGTCGCTGGCCCTTTCCAAGTAGCTGGCGGATTCCGGGGTGACCACCCCCCCCTCGGGGAGGCTGGCATCGGGGCTGGCTAGAAAATCCCTCAGGCGGTCAATACGTTCCTGGGTGATCTCGCTGCGCTGGCCTAGAAGCATGGCCTGGGGTTCATTATGGGCAACCGACTCGGCGTAGTCGTAGAGCAGCCGCCGGGCCTCGATGCGCTGTTCCACCGGCAGCACGGACATCACTGCGCCGAGTTTGTTGATCGTGACCACCTCCTCGGTGAGGGCCGTGCGCAAGATGGTGAACTGGAAGATCACATTGGAAAGCAGAAATGCAGTGGTGAGGGTGTACAGCGAACCAAGCGGACTGAGCAGGCCGGGCTGCAGCTTGAGGCTGCCACGGGCCTTTACCCAGCGCGCCAGAACAAGGGCTCCAGCGGTGAGCACTACGAAGGCCAGATAGATGAGGAACACTCCCCCCCGGAGCAACGATTCGTTTAAACCAACAGGGGAGGAAGGTAGGGCTGGCATCAGTGGATGAAGGCTCCATCGCGACCCATCGAGAAGGTGAGCTCCACAAAATCACTCCCCTGGCGACGTTGGGGGCTGAAGCTGACGCGGTAGCCCCCCAGATCTACACTGCCCATGGCTTCGATGCTGCGGATCAAGCCGGCGCGGGTGAGGTCTGGGCCCGGTGACTTTCAGGAAAGTTGTCACTCCTTGGCTGCCATTTAGGCGGCCTGAATAAATGGTAACTCCGGGACCAGTTCGTGCTCTTCCGGTGGCTTGTTTATCCACACTTCTGCCGGCTGACTCCAGCAGCGGATGGCACCGCTCCAGCGCGTTGGATTGGCACGGCGGGCCTTCTCGTAGACCTCGGCTCGCTGCTTGCAGATTGCGTTAGCGGTACCGCTATGACGCTGGTGGGGCGTCACGAATTTGATCGCGCTGTGGTGGTGCCGGTGGTTGTACCAATCCACAAATGCACACGCCCATTCACAGGCCTCGTCCTTGCTGGCAAAGGGCCGGCTCGGGTAATCAGGCCGGTATTTGACCGTACGGAACAGGGATTCCGAGTACGGGTTGTCGTTGGAGACCCTTGGCCGGGAAAAGGATCTGAGCACGCCCATCTCCTCCAGCCGTGATTCCAGCGTGGCCCCACGCATGGCATTGCCGTTGTCGGCGTGGAGTATTAGGGGCTGCTGCTGGCACTGGTGGCTGCCAAAGCCGCTGGGGCGGTGGTAGCGCTCCTTGAGGCAGGCCCGCTGCACCAGATCCGCTGCGATCTGAGCCGACTCCACCTCGGCCACATCCCAGGCCACCACTTTGCGGCTCCAGACATCGACCACCAGGTAGAGGTAGAGCCACACACCCCGCACCGTGGTCGGCAGGAAGCTGATGTCCCAGCTCCAAACCTGGTTCGGGCCATCCGCTCTGAGGCGCGGCACCGAGCGCGGCTCCTGCGGCAGCCGGGCCCGCCCGCGGCGGTGGCACTGACCCGCCTGGTGCAGCACCCGATAGAAGCTGCTCTCTGAGCCAATAAAGAGCTTTTGATCGGACAGTGCCGGCACGATCTGCCCTGGCGGCAGCGCGGCGTACTCCGGTTGGTTGCAGGTCAGCAGTATTCGCTGCCGTTCCTCCTCGCTCAGGCGGTGACCCACTAGGAGGCTGTTGCGCATAGATCTGCGGCCAGCTTCTCCACAGACGCCCTCCAATCTGCCCAGATCCCAGTGACAGCAATGGGTTTGGGCGATAGAATTGGCCATGAGAAAGCCCAAAACCTTCCGTCCCTGGAACCCGGAGCAGACGCTGCTGCTGCCGCCCTCGCCGGTGGAGTGGCTGCCGGCGAATCACTTGGTGTTCTTCCTGCTGGACATGGCCGCCGAGCTGGATCTCTCAGCGATCTATGCGGTCTACGAGGCCAGAGATCCCCGCGGGGTCAAGGCCTATGAGCCGCGGATGATGGTGGTGCTGCTCTTGTACGCCTACTGCGTCGGCATCCCCTCCTCCCGGCGGATCGAGCGGGCCTGCTGGGAGGATGCGGCCTTCCGAGTGCTCACCGGCAACCAGCAGCCGGACCACAGCCGGATCAGTGATTTCCGCCTAGTGCATCTCGATGCATTGGCGGGATTGTTTGTGCAGGTGCTGCGGCTGTGTCAGAAGGCGGGTCTGGTGAGCCTGGGCAACGTCGCCCTCGATGGCACCAAGGTCAAGGCCAATGCCTCCAAACACAAGGCCATGAGCCACGAGCGGATGCTCAAAACCGAGGCCCAGCTGGAGGCCGAGATCGCAGCGCTGCTGCGCAAGGCCGAGCTGATCGACGCCCAGGAAGATGCGCGCTACGGCAAGGGCAAGCGTGGCGATGAGCTGCCCAAGGAGCTGCAGCGCCGCCAGGATCGACTCGACGCCCTGCGCAAAGCCAGAGCGGAGCTGGAGGCGGAGGCCGCCGCTGACCACGCCCGCCGCCGCGAGCAGCAGGCCAGCACCGCAGAAGAGCAGGCTGCTGAGGCTGCTGCCCAGGTTGCCGATGCCGAGGCTGCAACGGCGGCGGCGGACAACGGCAAGAGCGATGCCGAGGGTGGAGCTGCTGCTCAAGCCCTTGCCAAAGAGGCGCAGCAGGCGGAGCGCCGGGCCCGCAGTGCCCGGGGACGGGCAGAGCTGGCCCGCAAGCTGGCGATCGAGAAGGCCCAGGCCGCAGACCTCACAATCCCGGACCCACGGATCGACGTTGATCCTCTGGCGATGCCCAGCCGCAACCTGCCCACCACTGCCGTCGGGGAGCCGAAAGCCAACGCCCAGCGCAATTTCACGGACCCCGACAGCCACATCCTCAAAGGTGGGGACGGCTGGATCCAGGGCTACAACTGCCAGGCAGCGGTCGATGGTGACCACCAGATCATCGTGGCGGTGGGGGTCAGCAACCAGGCCTCGGACCAGCACCACTTCGTTCCCATGCTGGAGCGGATTGTGGCCAACACCGGCCAGCTGCCCGCGAACATGATCGCCGACGCGGGCTACTGCAGCACAAGCAGCATCGAGGCGAGCGAGCAGCGCGGGCTGGATGCCTACCTCTCCACCAGCCGCCAGGAGCACGGCAAGCGGCCACGACCATCACGTGGTCCAGCGCCACGGGATCTGGATGCACGGGGCCGGATGGACCGCAAACTCCGATCCAAAGCCGGCCAGGCGATCTATGCCCTGCGCAAGATCATCGCCGAACCGGTCTTTGGTCAGATCAAAGGGGCACGGGGCCTGGATCGGTTCCTGCTGAGGGGGCTGGAGAAGGTCGACGGGGAATGGACCCTGATGGCCATCACCCACAACATCGGCAAGCGGCACAGAGCAGCGCTGGTAGCAACCTGAGGTAGGGAGGGAGGGAGCACCGCACAGGGCCGCTCAGCCCCGAGGCTGAGAGCAGTCCTCAAAACTCCCAGCAAAGGGCGGGAGGAGGGGATGCTGTGTCAGTGGGAATGTGCGACACACTCCTAGGCAGTGAGCGCAGGAGCTTGATCGCGCTTAAGAGGGAGGTGCCATCCGCGTCAACGCTGCTCCGCCCAGCAGCGCCAGCAGCAGCTTGAGGGTGGAATCAAAGCCGCCCTGCAGCTGCTCAAGCGTGCCCGGGCAAATCTGACCGACAGGCCGGCCTACGAGCGCCCGCTGGCCGCAGACCCCAGCGGCGAGCGAATAGATCAGCAGCTGGGTGCCGATCACCACCGCCAGCATCTTGAACACAAACCGCTCCCGATCGAAGGGTGGCCGTGGTGCTGGTTCTGGTGTCACGGTTCCTTTTCCTCCTGCCGGTTGATCAGCCACCTGCGGGAGGCAGCACAAGCTCACCGCTCTGCAGCAACCCCCAGACCCGTTGGGCTTCTGCCTGGCGCCGCTCTAGATGCGGGGTGCCGGGCCTGAAATAACCCTCAGCCGCTGCAGCCGAACCGGTCCAGTAGGCCGCTGCCGCTGCTGGATCCATGCCAGAAGGCCGGTCCTCAAAGACGTGGGTCCAGCCGATCAGCGAGCCCTCGGGCGAGTCATGCAGCCCGGCGTACTCCTCGGCGAAGTACTGCTCCTGCCAGCCGTTGCTGTTGGGATCGATGCCTTCTGCGATGGCATGGCTGCGGGCGGCGTCATAGGCGCTGCGCCGCACGCCGGTGTACTGCATGGCCCCGCGACCGGCACCACTGCCTGCCTCGATTACATCGAGGTTCTCCAGCTCTGGCTCTCCGGTCTCGATGACCATGCAGCCAAGAAAGCCGCAGGCCTCCTCAGCACTAAGCGGCTTGAGGACGCCCAGGCTGGCCTCGGTGACGGCGCTGCTGCAGAAGAAGCTGAGCCAGTGCTGCAGGTTGGCGTGGGACGCGGACTCCTGGTCCACGGGCCCCGGCGTCACTTTTTTTCCTGAAACACCCCCACATAGACCGTGCCCTGGCGGTAGAGGGGCAGCACCTTGTCGCGTAGATCGGCGTTGTGGATGCGGATGCAACCCAAGGTGGGATGCAGGGGCTGCTGCGCTGCCCAGGCCCCAGGCCAGCCGCAGGCTGATCCACCGCCGTGGAGCATGATCCCGCCCTGCCGGCCTTGACCTCCTGGCCCTCTAGCTCCTCCAGGTCAAAGGAGTACCAGCCGTAGGCCATGGCGGTATCGGAGCAGGGTGGATTGGGGTTCTGCTCGTAGTCCGCGTAGAGCTGCCCCAGCTTGTAAAGACCAGGCGGGGTATCGGTGTTGGTGTGGCTCCAGTCGGTGTCCGCCCCCTGCCCCCGAGCCAAGCAGGGGAGCTTCCAGAGGAACTGGCCGGTGTGGTCATAGGCCTCTAAGTCCTGATCGCGGTCATTCACCAGCAGGTAGGAATCACCGGGTTGGATTGGTGCTGCCTTCTGCGGCCCGGCCATGCCGGCTTCCTCTGAACCACGGGGATCGAGCCCCCCGGCCGGTGCTGCGGACGCCGGAGGCGCCGACGGCTCAGGCGGCTGCTCGCTGTAGGTCACCGCCCAGGGCGCCTGCTCATCGAGGATCGCGCTGCCCTGACCTGTGCTGCCGATCGCCTCAAAAAGCTGCTGCACGCCCCGTTGCTGCTGGGGCTGATCGCTGAAGTAGCGAAAGCGATCTCTAAATCGCTCGGCGCTCATCGGGGTGGTCATGGGGAGTGGTGCTGACCACTGCCTTTGCCAGCCCCGCTACAGCACCGGCTGACCGGTGCTGATCACCTGCTCCGCGACCTCTGCGGCGCGGGACACGTTCTCAGAGGTGGATACCGCAGGTCATCACCTGCCTTCAAGGAGCTGTAATCAGAGTGAGCCTATGGCTGTAGTGATTCCGCGGCGGTGGGTCAGGTACATGGCCGTGTTAGCCAGGTCACTACATTCCAAACATCGCCTGCATAACACCCAGCAACTCATTCAGCAAAATCTCTGAAAGACACGCCAAGCGCTGGAGAAGATGACTCCTTTCTACAACCCTCAGCTGATCGGATACAACTTGGCTGTCTATGCCTTAAGACCTGCAAAGCATGTGAAAAAGGTATGTATGACCGTCAGCTCTAGAAACCGGAGTAGACGCTGCCGATTTGCCGCCATAGTGGGAGAATGCCTGACGAAAAACCACCTGATAATCTTCCTGCTTGATCAAGGGATTCACGGAACTGCTGCCTAGTGCAAGGATACAACTGGGGAAACTTACCGCACACCACGACATGAAACTATTGCTTTTCGCTGTAGCTGTTGTTGCAAACCTATCCACCATTACTTCTGCAGTCCAGGCTCAAATTGTTGAATCTTCTAGCTGCTGGGAAATGACATCCTCTCAGCCATTCTCGGGCGGCAAGTCTGTGAATGGTTTCAAGTGGCGGCTGCTCGGAGGCTGCACCGTCACCGTTCAGCCTGACGGGCTACCTTCAGCTATTTGGATTGCCGAGACGAAGCAAACGATCACAGTCACGAACTTCACTTGGCTTAAGCCTTACCAAAACCCCACCGGAATGTCCCTTGCCGGCTCGTGGATGGACAGCACAGGCACCCGCGCCGTCTTCGCCATAAAGACTTGGTGAATCCAATGAGCCGCTGTTTCGCTATTTCTCGTCTCAGCCTACAGCTGAATGTGGACGCCAGCGCTCACCTGCCGGCAAGGCGTAAGCGTGTTTTAAGCATCTCTAGGTGGCTGGTCAGGTGAAGCGCTTTGTTCGCTTGCTTCGGCCTCCGCTATTAGATCTTCCCACGGCCATCTGACAGTACAAAACAGTCTGTACAAGAGCAACTGCCTATCAACAACTGTCAGATCACCAGTTGCTTCATTATAGGTTAGCACCAGGCCTCTGCCCCCTTCGTCAACTTGCAGCCCTTCTATCTTTTCTAGAACAGACCTAAGACTGCCTTTCTGTATTCTTGGCTGCCTCCTATTGGCAAATTCAAAGATCGTCTCAAGATTTAGGCCTTGCATAAGCCCTTCGTCATTACACTCAACGATTACTGCCATAGCATGTGCATAAATGCCAGTTGAGTCCTTGCGATTCCTGATTCCGCTTGAGACTCTCCTTGCAAACTGCTGATAAAGAGGATTCAGTTGCTCTGCATAGAAAAGAGCTGCAGCCTCAAGTGAGACCAAATCATTAAAAACCATGTTAGATCTTGGCGATTCACGAATTCCTGCGTGATCTAGGGTTTCGAGAGTAAGCTTCTGCAAGATTCCAACGTTTCCATAGGCGAGTTCGATAATTCGATTTTTGAATTCTCTTGTAAATGTCAGGTTTAAGGCTTCTCCTCCTTTTTCTAGGACTCTTTCAAGATCTTCGTGAGACCAAGTTATGGCTAACTCATGAACTCTCCCACTTAGATCAGGATTGAGGAACAGAACCATGTTGCTTTGACTCCAAACACCAATGATCACTACAAAGAGACCGTAATCCCATAGAGCCTTAAGCTCGAAGGCAAACTTTCGCCTCTCCTCGTAACTCATATAATGGAAGTCTTCTATCACAAGTCTGCGCCCTGACTTCTTAATGATTTCAGCGATAAATCTTAGATCATTTATGCCGTGTCCGGCGGGTTGGTCCTTTATAATTTCGCTGCTCACATTCTCAACTTCTATCCCGAGTCGCAATGCGGTAAGAATCTTGATGCCAATATCACCCTGTGCAGTAACCCTGCCCTTGAGTGCTGCCGAGTCTTGCTTGTCAATCTCAAGTCTAATTTGAAGCTGTGACAAACAGTCTACATATATATCCGATACTGTCTTGCCAAGTCTGCACTGAACAACTAAAGCACTTGAGACATTCTTTTGTCGAAGCCATGACTTTCCGCATTTTGATTCCCCGCGAAGCGCAATATGAACATCTCGCCCAAGATATGTCTGAAGAACTGTGTCAATCTGGCCACGGTCAACATAGGATATTTTTCTGTAGTCAGATGAAATTCCGAATACTTCATCAGCCTTTTTCCGATTAAACATCTAAGAAGCTCCCATTGTCGCGATTTTACCTTGATAGACCAGGGCAGGGGGGGCATCAAGCCTAGAAGGCGTGAATCTCAAGAAATGGTGGGCAAGCGAACTCTTTATTGGATGGTTCCGAGAACCATTTGGATCGTCCTGCCTATTTCCGGTAACCAAGGTAGGCGCCCCTTCCATAATCTCACCAACTCCAGCTCTCACATGACTTTTGAGTCGCTGTGAGCCAAGGCTAGCTGTGGTTCTCGGGTCTGCAAACCACCTGTCCAGCCCGATACACAAGGCGAGAGTTGGAGTAGTCAACGCTATTGCTTCCAGCTATAAACAGACCCTGCTCCTACAACAGCTGCGATCGTTGCTCTTGGCCAAGTCTGAGCATGCACCTCTTGGCGTATTTCACCGCCGTAGCCCAGCCCCAGCTCAATGGCCCCTCAGCCGATTACGCACCCAGGTGCTGGCGTCCGGCACATCCATTGCTATCAAGGAAGGGTGCTGACTCGGAGGCCCCATCCACTACGCCTTGTTCTTCTCTGGCTCATTGGGCGATGGCATCGAGATAGTCCAGGCCCTTGATGAGGCCCATGCCGTGGATATCGTCCTGGCCCAGCACCCTGACTCTCATGTGAAGGCCGTTCCGGCCGCTTCGATCGAGGGCATGAACAAGCACCGCCTTCTGTTTTCTTGGCTGGAGTCGCTGTAAGGCCCAGGCACCAGCGAGCAGGCGTGGTCGGGCCAGCGAGCCCAAACCAGCTGGCACTTGCTTACCTAGAGCACGATCACCTGGGCGGCTGAGCCCCAGATCAGCTGCTGATTGCGGGCCAGTAGCAGGGCATGCTCATGCGGCAGCCAGTGAGGAGCAGCGCAGATCTGACCCTCGCCATCAAGGAACAGGTGCCGAGCCTTAGTGCTGCCCTTGACGGCCAGGCGGAAGGAGATCAAGCAGATCGGGCAGGCCGGGGCAACGGGAATGGTGGCCATGGCGGTGTGGCAAGCAGGACGCGACCACCGCGCCCCGCCATCACGGGGCAACCTGCGGAGCGCCTGCCGAACACTCCGCCAGCCACCAACGCCATGCCCTGAGCTGCCCACCAACCGACCGTCCTGACGCGACATGGCAACAGCTGCTGTTGTCACTGGGGCAAGGCCCCGGGAGAGTGCCCTTGGGCCTGACCTTGATTGAGGCGCAGAAATATGCCCGCCGCGCTGAACAGCTGGCGGTGCTCAAGACCTTTGCTGAGGGGGAGCTGCTGCGCCGCCTGCCCTTCCGCAACCTTGTTGGTGGCTCACTGAGCTTCCCGGCTGAAACCAAGCTGCCCCGCGTTGGTTTCCGGGCAGTGAATGAGGGCTACCGCCAGAGCTATGGGGTGATCAACTCCGATTCGGAGTTTGTGCACCTATTTGGTGGTGATCTCGATGTAGACCGCTCGATCGTTGATCTGCAGGGCCCCGAGGCCCGTGCTGCCCAGACCGAGATGAAGGTGCGCTCCATGCGCCTCACACTTGAGGCGGCGATCATCAATGGCGATGACACCTTTGATCCGCGTGCCTTCAACGGGCTGAGCAAGCGGCTGGCACCTGGAGACGAGCAGACAATCGACAACGGCGGCAGCACGCTCAACCTGCTGGCGCTTGAGGCATTGAGCGACAGCGTGATCGGCTACGGCGGCGACAAGGTGCTGATCGCCAGTAAGGCCGCCCGCCGCCAGATCAGCACCGCCTCCCGTCAGGCCGGCGGCGAGCTGTATGAGGTGATCGACGGCCGCCACTATTTCGAGGGGATCGAGATCCTGCTGGTGGAGGAGGACGCCGAGGGCCATGCCGTCCTCGGTTGCGACGAACCGGCGGGCACCACCTCGATCTATTGCTGCGTGCTGGGTGATGCGGCGGTCTGCGGTCTGCAGGGTCCGTTTGAGGGCAGGTATGGCATTGCGGTGCGTGATTTCGGGGAGGTGCATGACGCACCGGTGTTCCGCACGCGGGTGGATTGGTACGTGGGCTTTGCCGTCTGCAACCGCAAGGCCGCTGCGCGGCTTTACAACGTGGCGCCCATGCCGCTGGTGCTGCCCTAAGCGCCAGCCCCAACCCAGGAGGACTGCCCAGAACCACACATTTTTTCCCACAGGAGTTCCATCAATGACCACCCAAGCCACCCGGCTGCTCGATGCCCAGACGGTGCTCGTCGGCTGGATCAACCATTCGGCTACCGACTGCTACGAACACAGCCGCAGCAGCGGCGATGTCATCAACCTCGGCACCGATCTCGATGCTTCCTGCTCCTTTGTGCTGGTGGCTTCTCACCCCGGCCACAGCGACGCGGTAACCGTGACGCTGGAGCTAGCGCCGCTGCTGGCTGATGGCACAGCCGGCAGCTGGATAACTGCCGCTGCTGTCGCTATCCCCGCCGCTGGCGGCAAGGTGGAGGCAAGCATCAGCGGGGCTGCCCTGCTGCTGAATCCAGCCGACAGCGAGTTGGTCACGCCGCCCTGCCTGCGCCTAGCCCGCGCTGTGATCTCCCCGAGCACACCGGTAGGGATGTGCGTAGCGCTGACCGCCAACCAGGGGCTTTGAGGTGAGTGCCATGGACACCGCAATGCCCCTGCAACTGCTGCAGCCCCTTGATGGCAACAACCCCGCCTCTACGCCGGTTCATCTCTCGGGCCCGGAGCAGCGGCTGATCGTCACCCCGGATCCGGGTGTGGGCGATGAATCCCTGCTACCGCCTAGCCAGCTGCTGATCGTCAAGGACGGCGAGAGCCGCTCAATCTGGCCGGTGCACCTGGCCGGCTGGCAGGCATTGGGCTGGCAGCTGCACACGCAGCCGCCAGAAGCAGCGCCCGAGCCAGAACCAGAACCACTCTCTGACCCTGAACCGGAGCCGGAGCCTGATGCAGAACCAGCAGCCCTCGCTGAAAGCAGCACCGCGGAGCTGTCCGAGTTGCCCAGTCCTGAGCTGGTTGAGCCGGCAACTGTCACCGGCTCAGTAACCATCAGCGACGGAGAGGCTCTGCTGGCTTCTCAGTCAACCGACTTCCAGGCCATGACCAAGGCCCAGATCGTCGAGTTCTGCTCCACCGTTTACGGCGTGGAGCTCGATAGCAGCCAGACCAAAGCCGAACTCGTAGAGCAGGCCATGGCACTGGAGGCCCAGGCCAGCGGCAGCACTACAGCCACCAGCGAGGGCATCAACGATGCCGCGGATCTCGCGGCCCTGGAGCTGGGTGATGCGCTGCTCTGATCACGGCCAACTGCAACCGAGCCAGCGCATTCCTGGCTGGGGGCTGGCAACAGCTCTGCAGCACTGCCCTGGCGCCGATGGCCATTCCCGATCCGGCTGTGCTGGCCGAGCTGACGGCCCAGTGCCGCAGCAGCAGTCGGCCCCAGGGGGTGATCTTCCTGGGCCAGGCCCAGCTGCAGGACGGCGGCACCCCTGAACCGCCCCCAGCAGGCGGTGTCAGCGCAGTGCAGGCACTGGCGCCGCTGGTGAGTGCTGCCGCCAGCAATGGGGTGGTGGTGCTCGCGCTGGACCTGCGCCTGCTCAGCCCCCTGCCGCCCTGACCCGAGCTCTGATCTTCCAACCCTTTTTCTCTGCTGATCGCCATGGCCACCACCACCGAGAGCCGCACCACCGCCGGCCGTTCCCTGCCCCAGCCCACTGACCTGCTGCTGGTGCAGCGCGGCAGCACGCCTTACCGGGCCACTGCGGAGGAGGTCAAGGCGTTCATGCTCACCCCGGCCACTGCGGCTGCGATCGGTGCGATCAAACCCGGCACCAACCTGTCGGTGGACAACGATGGCACCCTCCATGCCGCCATCTCCGGTGCCCTCACCTACCGAGGTGCGATTGACCCCACCACCACTGAGGCTCCGGCTGGGGCTGCAGTCGGGGATGTGTACCTGGCCAGCAGCTCCGGCATTGCCCTTGCGAGCTGGAGCGGCATCGCTGGCCAGGACATCGCCCAGGGGGATCTGCTGCTGTTTGACGGCAGCAACTGGAGTGCCAACGCCGCCCTGGGCCCCGATGGCGCCGGCGTGATCCTCATCCAGGTGGCCGCACCGCTGAGCGTTGATGAAAGCGATCCCGCCCAACCACTGCTGAGCGTCGAGCCCGCAACCACCGCCGCTGCAGGCGTGCTGCGCCTAGCGGCTGCCGAGGATCTCACCGCCGGCACCGAGGGCGCCGCCGTCGATGCAGCAGCCCTCAAGGAAGCCATGGCCACCGCCCAGCCGGCTGGGGACTACATGCCGCTGGACCTGAGCACCCTTCCAGCTCTGCCCTGAGTGCTGAACTGATGACGCTTCAAGCAAGCGACCTGCTGGCGATCACCAGGCCTGCTGGGCCCCAGGCCGGCACCTATCAGCTGCCGGCATCGTCATTGGCGGAGCTGCTGAACCCGCCGCCGGTGCTGGGAATCACTGGCGTGCTCTGGTCAACCGTGCGCTCAGCGGCAGACAACAGCTGGCAGGCGATCTGCTGGTCACCGGAGCTGCAGCTCTACGTCTGCGTTGCGGGCAGCGGCAGCGGCAACCGGGTAATGACCTCAAGCGATGGCATCCGTTGGAGCACCCAGCCATCAGCGGCGGATCAGAACTGGGTGGCGCTCTGCTGGGCTGCGGAGATGGGGCT
>NZ_JAGQCQ010000076.1:0-12364 GCF_024346275.1 Cyanobium sp. BA20m-p-22 | reverse complement strand
CCCACGCCCTGATCCTCAGCGGCCGCTGGTCGAATCGAAGCGATGCCCTGGATGTGGGCCTGCGCAGCTTGCGCTGGTTGATGGCGGAGCAAACCGCCGAAGCAGGCCACTTCAGGCCAATTGGCTCCAATGGTTTTTACCGTCGCGGCCAGCATCGCGCCACTTTTGACCAGCAACCGCTGGAAGCGTGCGCCTCGGTATCGGCCTGTGTGGAGGCCTGGTCAGCTACAGGCGATGGATTTTGGCTCGGCGAGGCCTGGCGAGCCTTTGCCTGGTTCCTCGGGGATAACGACCTGCACCTGCCTCTCTATGACGCCCGCACCGGTGGCTGTTTTGACGGTCTTCAGGACGACAGCGTCAATATGAACCAGGGCGCTGAGTCAACCCTGGCCTTCCTCCTTGCTCTGCAGGAGATGCGACTACTCGAACTCGCTCGCCATTCCATCCCCAAGCTATGAATAGAATCCGCATTGGTGCAATCGGAACAGGGGGCTTTGGCCTATTTGCCCTCCAGCAGTTTCTTCAGGTTGAGGGCGCTGAGCTTGTAGCCATGGCTGGCACCCACCGCGAGGCGGCCCTAGCGGTGGCCCGCCGCTTCGGTCTGTCCGAAAATATGGAGGTGGAGAGCCTGATCCAACTTGATCAGGTTGATCTTGTTTACATCGCCACGCCTCCCTTCCTCCATTACGGCCAGGTGCGAGCCGCCCTTGAGGCTGGTAAGCATGTGATCTGCGAAAAGCCGCTGGCGCTGACCCTGGCCCAGGCCGATGAGTTGCTCCAGTTAGCCCGTGCCCGCGATCTGCTCTGCGTTGCCAATTTGATGCAGCGCTATAATCCGCTGTTTGAAGCGGTTAGCCAACTCATCAACTCAAATGTGATTGGTGAGTGCCTGCATGGCTGGTTTGACAATGCCGCTGGCGATGAGGGGCTTTCAGCCGACCACTGGTTTTGGGATCGGGCCAAAAGCGGCGGCATCTTCATAGAACATGGCGTGCACTTTTTTGACCTATTTGAAGGCTGGCTGGGCAAGGGGCAGGTTGTCTCTTCCCAGCGCAGCCTGCGACCTGGCTCCGGCCTCGAAGAGCAGGTGCAGTGCGTGGTGCGCTATGGAAATGGGGCCCTAATTAATTTCTATCACGGCTTCACCCAGCCGGCCCGGCTGGAGCGTCAGGAATTCAGGCTCCTGTTTGAGCGCGGTGAGTTGACCTTGGAGGAATGGGTTCCCACCCGGCTGCGGCTGCGGGCGGTGGTGGATGAGGAGCAGTCACGCAGATTGATGCAGATTTTCCCTGGGGCCAGGCTCGATGTTCTCGAGGCCTACTCCGGCGTCAAGCGGCTGGCCCGCGGACGCCACAAAGAATTTGACAATTACCAGAAGATCGATCTCCACGACGGCTTGGACGTTGAAAAGATGCGCCGTTACTGCGAGCTGCTACGGGCCCTGTTCGCCGACCAGGTCGCCTGGATTGCAGACCGTTCCCATCAGCGCCTGATCACTGAGGAAAACGGGCGCAACTCCCTGGCCATGGCATGCGCGGCTACCGAGCTGGCTGAGACCGGTAAGTGATCCCCCGCCTGTTCAGCAGCTGCCTGCTGACACCGGCCCAACTCGCTCCATCCCAACCGGATATGGGCGTCGTTGGTGCCTTCAATCCAGGAGCAGTCGCCACCGCCGATGGTGTCGTGCTGCTGATCAGGGTGGCCGAGGCCCCGCGCCAGATCCGGCCGGGACTTGTCGGACTGCCCCGCTGGGACCTGGCGGCCGGGACCATCGTTATCGACTGGCTGCCAGAGCAGGAGCTGGTTGTAATGGATGCCCGGGTGGTGAAGATCAGGAAGACGGGCCTGCTGCGGCTCACCTCCACCTCCCATCTAAGGGTGGTTAGAGGCACCGACCCTCGCCGGCTCGATCCCAGCCACCAGACCATCCTCAGGCCCAGCCTCGGCTGTGAGATATATGGCATCGAAGATCCCCGGATCACCCCAATCGATGGCCGTTTTTACATCACCTATGTGGCCGTATCCCCCCACGGAGCGGCTACAGCTCTGGCCTCCACCCTGGATTTCTGCTCCTTTCAATTCCATGGGCTGATCTTTTGTCCGGAAAATAAGGATGTGGTGCTATTCCCTGAGCGCATCGGTGGCAGCTATTTCGCCCTGCACCGACCCACCACTGCCCATGATTTCTGCCGGCCGGAGATCTGGCTGGCCTCATCCCCCGACCTGCTGCATTGGGGCAAGCACCAGCCCCTGCTGGGGTCAACTGGCAGCTGGGACCGGGGCCGAATCGGCGCCGGCACACCGCCGATCCGCACGGATGGGGGTTGGTTAGTTCTGTACCACGGCAACGATAGGGGGGAAGGGGAAGCTGGCATCGGCTCCTATGGGGCTGGCAAGTTACTGCTCGACCTCGACCAGCCTTGGCAGATACTCAGCTCAGGGGAGCAGATCCTGGCGCCCGAGCTCGCTTACGAATGCGAGGGCTTTGTGCCCAATGTGGTGTTCCCCACCGGCATCATTCAGCAGGAGGGCTCCCTGTTGATCTACGCCGGAGCGGCAGACAGCTCCACCTGCGTGGTGGAACTTGAGCTGGCAGACCTGCTGCTCAGCGGCTCATCGCCAGCATCCGCTCAATCGGTGCCAGGGCCCGGAGCCTCAGCTCCTCATCCATGCTGATTTCGGGCTCCATTCGGTCGAGGCAGTGCCAGAGCTTCTCAAGGGTGTTCAGCCGCATGTAGGGGCAGGCGTTGCAGCTACAGCCGTCGGCGCCGGGCACCTCAAAAAATTCTTTGTTGGGCACCTTTAGCCGCATCTGGTGCAGGATGCCCGGCTCGGTGAGCACGATGAAGCTCTGCGCGGTGCTCGCCTCTGCTCGGCGGAGTAAACCGCTAGTTGAGCCGATGAAGTCGGCCAGATCGAGCAGGTGCTGCTGACATTCGGGGTGGGCCAGCACCTCGGCCCTTGGCTGTTCCAGCTTGAGCTGCAACAGGGCCTGCTCACTGAAGGCCACGTGCACCTGGCAGCTGCCGGGCCAGAGGGTGAGCTCCCTGCCGCTCTGGGCCTGCACCCAGCGACCCAGGTTTTGATCGGGGGCAAACAGGATCGGGCGGTCTTGCGGCAGCTGCCGCACCAGGTCTACGGCGTTGCTGCTGGTGCAGATCAGGTCGCTCTGGGCCTTCACCGCCGCCGAGCAATTGATGTAGCTCACCACGATGTGGTCCGGGTGCTCGGCACGGAAGCTGGCAAACGCATCGGCGGGGCAGGCGTCAGCTAACGAGCAGCCCGCCTCCAGATCCGGCAGCAGCACCCTTTTAGCCGGGTTGAGGATCTTGGCCGTTTCGGCCATGAAATGCACCCCGCAGAACACGATCACATCGGCGGAGGTGGCAGCGGCCTTGCGCGCCAACTCAAGGGAGTCGCCGATGAAGTCGGCGATGTCCTGGATGGCGTCTTCCTGGTAATAGTGGGCCAGGATCACGGCGTTGCGCTGGCGCTTCAGCTCGGTGATCGTCCTCACCAGGTCGGCGCTTGATCTGGTTTGGGAAGCAAATACCAATAGGAGGCCCCCAGCTGATGCAGGATGGCACGAGCCTAGGCAGCGGAGATGGCGGTAACCGGCGGGGTGAAAACGCTCCGCATCGCCATTGCCGGTGACCTGCATGGGGCCTGGGACCACAGCGACCATGCCTTGCTGGAGCTGCTGAAGCCCGATGCCCTGCTCGTGGTGGGTGACCTCAGCGACGGCCAGCAGCGCATCCCAGCCCTCTTGCGCCAGTTGCCCCTGCCCGTGGCCTGCGTTTTGGGTAACCACGACGCCGGCAAAGACGACTCCGGCCGCACCCTTCAACGTCAGATTGACCTGCTGGGGGAATTGCACTGCGGTTGGGCCCTGCGTCGCCTCGACCAACCCGAACTTGCCGTGGTGGGTGGCCGGCCCGGCACCGCCGGTGGTGGTTTCCACCTGTCCCGGGCGGCCCAGGCAGCCTTCGGACCGGTGAGCCTGCAGGAGTCGGCTGATCGGATCACTGTCGCCGCCGCTGCCGCTCCAGCCCACTGGCCCCTGGTGCTGGTGGCCCACAGTGGTCCCTCCGGGCTCGGCAGCGACTCCGGCTCCCCCTGCGGCCGCGACTGGAAGCCCCCCGCCTGTGACTGGGGTGACCTCGACCTGGCCCTGGCAATCCAGCAGATCCGCCGCCAGCGCCCTGTGCCCCTGGTGGTGTTTGGCCACATGCACCACGCCCTGCGCCGCGGCCAGGGGGAGCGCCAGAGCTTTTGCCGTGATCGGGCGGGAACCGCCTACCTCAATACCGCCTGCGTGCCCCGCCATGGCACCGATGGGGCGGGCCAGGCCCTGCGTCACTTCAGCTGGGTGGAGCTGGCGGGTATGGAACTGGTCAGTGCCAGCCATCGCTGGTATGGACTCGGAGCCGAACTCCTCTATGAAGAGCGGCTCTGGGCTGCCCCAAGCCCCGCTACCCACCTGGCACCTTGCTGATCTACGCCTGCGTCAGTGCCCATGGCTTCGGCCATGGCTCCCGAACCGCCGCCGTGCTCACGGCCCTCCATCAGCGCAATCCCACGTGGCGTCTGGTGCTCTCCACCACCCTGCCAGAAGCCTTCCTGCGCCTTGCCCTGGGGCCAATCCCTTTTGAGTACCGCCCCTGCCGCTGGGATGTGGGGGTCCTGCAGGCAGATGCCCTAGGCGCTGATGCCGATGCCACTCTTCAGGCCCTGGAGGCGCTGGAGGCGTGCCTCCCTGCCCTGTGGGCCGGGGAGCAGGCCTGGCTGGCTGAGCAGGGGTGCCCGCTGCTGGTGCTGGCCGATGTGCCGCCAGCAGCCGCTGAACTGGCCAGGCGGCTTAGTTGTCCCTTGGTGTGGCTGGCCAACTTTGGCTGGGATGCGATCTACGCAGCGATGGGACCGGAATTTCGCCCCTGGGCCCGCCAGTGCCACGACGCCTACCGCCAGGGCGATTTCCTGCTGCACTGTCCTTTGGCCATGCCGATGGACTGGGGTCTGCCCGAGCTGCGGCTGGGCCTGACCGCAGGCAGCCCTCGCCTCGATGCCACCAAGCTTGCCGACCAGCTCAAGTTGCCGGCCGACCGGGAACGCTGCGTGCTGGTTGGCTTTGGTGGGTTGGGCCTCAGGCTGGATCCTGGGATTTTGGCGCGCTGGCCGGATCACGTATTCATCTGCGCCGATCCCCAGCTGGCCGTTGCTGCAAATGCCCGGCTCCTGCCTGTGGGGGTGCGCCCCTTGGAGGTGCTCCCACTGTGCGGGCGCATGGTCACCAAGCCTGGCTACAGCTCCTTTTGTGAGGCCCTGACCATGGGGGTCGGAATCCACCTGGTGCATCGCGATGGCTTTGCCGAGGCTCCGGTGCTGGAAGCGGCCCTTGTGCGTCACGGCTGGCATTACCTGCTCAGCAGGGCCCAGGCCCTGGCGGGGGATTGGCGCCTGGACCAACCCCTCACCCCTCCCAGTCATCCGCCACTGCCAGTTGATGGCTGCATGGACGCCGCAGAAGCAATTGAATATGTGGCCGCAAATCGGGTGGTCCACACTGATCTGAACCGTTAAGCGTGATTGTTCATACCGATGGACACTTCTGAGATTGGCACTAACACCATCGTGTATTGGGGGATTTGTAGCCAAATTGGGCCGAACAAATATTTTCTTCGCTTTTTCAGATTCGGCCGCCTGCAGGCGGTTTTGCCGTTTGATTCGCTCCGGTATGACCTTGCCCAGCATCAACTCCCGATTCTTTTCCCTGCTCGCCATCACCAGCTTTGTAGCTGGCGCCCCCCTACTGAATGCCCCATCGGCCCGGGCCCAGCAGGTTGAAGCTCACTCTTCAGAAGCTCAGCCTCTTGAGGCTCCCCGGCCCTTTGCGGCAACTGTTTCAACATCCATTTCCCCATCTATACCCCTGCCGCCCCCTTCGCCGCGCATCTTTGCGATCACGCCTGAGCGCCGTGCCCTGCTCAACACGATCCGTTTTGCCGAGGGCACCTGGGCTGGTGGGGAAGACGTCGGTTACCGCATCATGTTTGGCGGTGGCCTGATGCCATCGCTGGACCGTCACCCCGACCGGGTTGTGCGCACCGCCCGCTACGCAAGCGCCGCAGCAGGGGCCTACCAGTTCATGCCATTTACTTGGGATCTGGTCACCCGCTCCCTTGGGGTTGCCCAATTTGGCCCCCATGTACAAGACCAGGGAGCCCTCTTCCTGATCCAGCGTCGTGGTGCACTGGCCCTGGCCGATCAGGGATTATTCACGCCCCTGCTGGCGGCCAAATTGGCCCCGGAATGGGCCAGTTTTCCCACCTTGGCCGGCCGCAGCTACTACGGCCAGCCGGTGAAGCGCTACCACGACCTCAGGCGCTTCTATGAGGACAACCTGTCGAGGCTCCGCGGCCAACTCAGTGCCGACCAAGCGGCCGCCAACCTGGCCTCAGCCAAACCTGCCTGTATGCCGGCCGATTCCCTGCGTTGCAAGCTGGAAGCCCTCAAGGGCCTGGGCCCCCGGGCGAGCGGGAACTCAATCTGAATCCTGGGCGCGGGGTTTGCCGACCGTTGCCCCCGCTATCAGGTAAGCGCCTAGGGCTGCACCCAGAAAGGCCAGGCTGTTGCGGGCAACCGGCAGCAGGTCGCTGGTGCGGGTAACAATCGGCCCCAGGCCGAGGGCGCCGAACAGGATCAGCCAGAGGGGGGAGAGCAGCAACACCCAGGCCCACTCCACCTTGCGCCCCTCCTTGCGGGGGTAGGCGGCGAAGCCGGCTACCAGGCCGCCCAGAACGGAGGTGGAAAGGGTGAGCAGCCATTGCTCCTGGGGCAGGCCTGGCACCACCTGACAACCACCCCGCTCCAAGCAAATTTCCACCGCTGCAAGGGCATCGACAATGGCGGCGTCCTGGCCGTTGTCGCGTACGTAGTACTGGTTGCCGAAGCGGGTCTGCAGCTCCACCCAGTAGGTGCGGGGCATCAGGGCAAACAGGGCATCGCCGACGTTGAAATTGAGCAGATTGCCGCCGCGCTCATCGGCCACCAGCAGGAGGCTGCGTTCGTCCAGGTTCCAGAAGTCCTTCACCGCCTGGCCGGGGGTGCGGTCGTACTGGGTGAGCACCCGCAGTTTCCAGCCGGTATCGGCCTCGAAGCGGGTGAGATTTTCTTCCAGGCTTGTGCGCTGAGCATCGGTGAGGGCCTTGGCCAGGTCGATCACCGGCGTGGGGTGGTCGGGCAGCAGGTCGGGGTTGTCGTAGGCATGGGCCGGAGCGATGCCCACGCCCAGCCAACAGGTCAACACCAGCAACAAGGTCGCCAAGACCGTTGTCATGGCAGTCAGAACGCGACCCATCCACCGGCCTCAGGGAAGATGCATTCTCCCTGAACAACCGTCTAAGCGTGACCCTGCCCCCTAGCCGTGCTTTGCCCGCCTGGCTTCTAGGGCGCCTGCAGGCAGCCGGCGGGGCGGTTCCCTTTCGCACCTATATGGAGTGGGTCTTGCACGATCCAGCGCACGGCGCCTACGGCTCAGGCCGGCTGGGTATCGGCCCGGCAGGTGATTTCGCCACCGCTCCCTCCCTCGGCCCCGATTTCGCCGCCCTGCTGGCACCCCAGCTGGCCGAGTGGCTCACTGCCCTGGCGGCCAGCCCCGGCCCCCTAGCCCTGGTTGAGGCAGGGCCAGGCGAGGGCAGCTTGGCCCTGCAGCTGGCCGAGGCCCTGGTGGCGGGTTGGCCCCAGCTGGCCCAGCGCCTGGAGCTGGTGCTGGTGGAGCCCAACGAGGGCATGGCGGCCCGTCAGCGAGCCCTGCTGCAGGACTGCCCCTTGCCCTGTCGCTGGGCCAGCTTCGCGGTGCTGGCGGCCTCACCGCTGCGCGGTGTGGTGCTCGCCCATGAGGTACTCGATGCCCTGGCGGTGGAGCGGATCGAGTGGGACGGGGCGCTCTGGCGCCAGCAGCTGGTGGCGCTGCACGAGGGCCCTGGGGCGGAGCTCTCGCTGCGGCTGGAGCCCGGCGCGCCCCTGGAGCCCGCGGCGGCCGCCCAACTCGAGCCCCTCGGACTCCTGCCCCCCTCGCCCCAGCGCCCTTCCGGCTGGTGCAGCGAGCTGCATCCGGGCCTGGCCCCCTGGCTTGGCGAGTGCGCCGCGGCCGTGGCCGAGGGCCAGCTGCTGGTGATCGACTACGCCTTGGAGGCCTGGCGCTACTACGCCCCCCAGCGCTCCGGCGGCACATTGATGGCCTACCGGGGCCAGCAGGCCAGCGGCGATCCGCTGCTAGAGCCAGGCGCCTGGGATCTCACCGCCCACCTATGTATGGAGAGCGTCGATGCCGCTGCCGACTCCAGCGGCTGGCAGCCCCTGGGCCAGTGCCGCCAGGGCCAGGCCCTGCTAGCCCTTGGCTTGGCCGAGCGGCTGCACGGCCTGCAGCAACAGCCCCCAGCTGAGCTCGCCACCGTGTTGGCCCGGCGTGAGGCCCTGCTGCGCTTAGTTGATCCCGGGGCCCTGGGGGATTTTCGCTGGCTGGCCTACGGGCGGGGGGGAAACCCGGCAGTCCCCAGGTTTCTCAGGGAACCAGCTGGCGGGCCAACCAGCCGGCCAGCGGCTGGGGCTCCTGGTTCGCGCTGCTGGTGATCTCGATAATCTTGCCAATCGCCGCCGGCGTCTCGAGTGCATCCAGGCAGGCCCGCGCCACCAGCAGGCGGGGCAGGCTGCTGCTCTCCTGCTGGTCGGCCCCGGAATACACCACCCCCTCCGATGCGGCGCGGCTGTCGTCCTCACTGAGGCCGCCGGGGCGGATCACCGTCCAGTCGAGCCCGCTCTGCTCCAGCCAGTGTTCGCCCAGCCGCTTCCAAACCAGAATCAAGCCGAACAGGTTGAGCGGATGCAACCAACGACCAGCGCAGAGGGAGCTCACCAGCACCACCCGCTTCAAGCCCACCGCCTGACAGGCCTGGATCTGGTCGCGCACGCCAATCGCATCCACCTGCAGGGGGCCAGCCAGGTTCACCGATGGCCGCGCGCCGGTGGCGATCACCAGGGAATCGCAGCCCCTCAGGGCGCTTTGCAAAGCTTCGGTGGCACTGAGATCGAGGCGTCGCACTTCGAGCCGCCCCTGTTGCTCCGCTTCGGCCAGGGCCGCTGGCAGCACCGAGCCAGGTCGCAGGATCGCCCGCACCGCCAGACCGCGATGCAGGGCTTGATCCACCACCCGCCAACCGGTTTTGCCGGAGGCACCTGTCACTGCCACCAGGGTCATCGCCACTCCTTCAACGTCCGACCATGCTGGTACCCAGCCGCTAGAACCGCGGCCCGGGTTTGGCTGACGGTGGCAGCTGGGACATGACGATCATTCAGGCCAGAAATCTCAGCAAGAGCTACCGAATCAGCGAGAAGCAGCCTGGTTTGGCGGGCAGTCTGCGCCACCTGCTGCGGCGGGTGCACAGGGATGTGGTGGCCGTCGACCAGATCAGTTTCAGCATCGAGCCCGGCGAATTTGTGGGCTTCCTCGGCCCCAATGGGGCCGGCAAGACCACCACCTTGAAGATGCTCACCGGCCTGATCCACCCCAGTGGCGGCGAGCTCGAGGTGGCGGGTCACCAGCCCTGGCGGCGTCAGGCCCGCTTCCTGCGTCAGATCACCCTGGTGATGGGCAACCGCCAGCAGCTGATCTGGGATCTGCCAGCCCTGGATTCCCTGCAGGTGAATGCGGCGGTGTACGGGCTGGAGCCCGTCGCAGCGGCTAGGCGCATCCGGGAGCTCGCCGAGATGCTGGAGCTGGGGCCAGAGCTGCAACGGCCGGTGCGCAAGCTCTCCCTCGGCCAGCGCATGAAGGCCGAGTTGCTGGCGGCCCTGCTGCACAGCCCCTCCGTGCTGTTCCTCGATGAACCCACCCTGGGGCTGGATGTGAATGCCCGTGTCCGGGTAAGGGATTTTCTTGCCGACTACAACCGCCAGACCGGCGCGACCGTCCTGCTCACCAGCCATGACATGGGCGACATCACTGCCCTCTGTCCGCGGGTGTTGCTGATCCACGAGGGCCAGCTTTTTCACGACGGTTCCTTGGCCCTGCTGACCCAGCGGCTTGCCCCCTGCCGACAGGTGCGCTTGGAGCTCGCCGATCTCCTCCCGAGCGAGGCGTTTGCCGGCTTTGGCCAGATCGAGGAGCACCACGGCCATCTGCTGCGGCTGCTGGTGCCGCGCGACCAGCTCACCGAGCGGGTTGCGGCCCTGCTCGAGCGCTTTTCGGTGTTGGATCTGGAGGTGGGGGATCCACCAATCGAGGATTTGATCGGCGTCCTGTTTCGCAGCAGAGAAGCAGCGGCCAGGGGAGATTCGCCGTGAGGATCCGCCACGGCTGGCGTGTGGCGCGGGCGTTGCTGGTCAGCCAGTACGCCCTGATGCTCGAGTACCGGGCCGAGATCGTGCTGTGGGCCCTCTCCGGTGTGCTGCCACTGATCATGCTCGGCGTGTGGAGTGGCTCCGGGGCCGGCGCTGGAGCAGGGCTATCACCGCAGCAAATCAGCCGCTACTTCCTCTCGGCCTTTTTGGTGCGCCAGTTCACCGTGGTGTGGCTGATCCACGTGTTTGAGGAGGATGCGCTGCAGGGGCGGCTCTCTCCCTTTTTGTTGCAGCCGCTGGCCCCCCTCTGGCGCTATCTGGCGGCCCACTTCAGTGAACAGGCCTCCCGGGTGCCAATAGTGGCGGTCATGCTTTTGGCCCTGGGCCTGGTGGCGCCGGGGCTGCTCTGGCTGCCATCGGCGCGCTCCTTACTACTTGGCCTAGTGGCGATCCAGGCAGCCTTCCTGCTCCGTTTCCTGCTCCAGGTGGTGGTCACAACTCTCTGTTTCTGGAGTGAGCGAGCGGCGGCGCTGGATCGGCTGCTGCTGATTCCCTATCTGTTCCTATCTGGCCTGGTGGCGCCGCTTGAGACCTTTCCCCCGGCTGTTCGCCGCCTGGCGATGGCTACCCCTTTTCCCTGGATGGTGGATTTTCCGGCCCGCCTGCTGGCCGGCGAGGAGGTGAATGCAGCCCTGGGCTTCGCAGCCATCGCGGCCTGGTGCCTGCTGTTGCTGCCGATTGGCCGCTGGCTGTGGCTAGCCGGCCTGCGCCGCTATTCGGCGATGGGGGCCTGAGCCATGGCCAGCTGGCGCCACTACGGACGAAGCTTGCGCAGCTTTTGGAGCACGTCCCTGGCCGCCGAGCTGGAGTATCCCCTCAACGCCGTCATTGAGCTGGTGTCGGTGTTCGGCAACCTCGCCGGCAGCCTGTTTGTGCTGCATCTGCTCTTTGCAGGGGGCTCCAGCCTGGGGGGCTGGAGCTGGAATGGGGCCCTGGTGGTGCTGGGGCTCTACACCCTGCTGGATGGGATCACCACCTGCTTGCTGCAGCCCAACCTGAGCCGGATCGTCAACCACGTGCAGACCGGGACCCTCGACTACGTGTTGCTCAAGCCGATCGACAGCCAGTTCTGGCTTTCAACCCGCACCGTTTCACCCTGGGGGCTGCCGGCGATTGGGGCCGCTCTGGGCCTGATTGCCTGGGCTTTGAGCCGGGCCGGAGTGCCCTCCCCAGCCCTGCTATTGCTAGCCCTGGCCCTGCTGCTGGCCTCCCTGGTGATCCTCTACAGCCTTTGGTTCGTGCTGGCGGCCCTGAGCATCTGGTTCGTCAAGGTCTGGAATGCCACAGAGGTGCTGCGCCAGACCCTGGTCGCCGGTCGCTATCCGGTAAGTGCCTATCCGCCGGCGCTGCGGTTGGTGTTTACCTTCGTTTTGCCAGTTGCCTTCCTCACCACGGTGCCCGCCGAAGCGCTGCTCGGCAGGGGATCATTGGCCTGGGCAGGCGGCTCACTGCTGGCTGCCATTCTCTGTTTTGGCGGCAGCCGGTTGCTCTGGCTCCATGCCCAGCGCTTCTACACCTCAGCCTCGAGTTAGGTCCCATGGTTGCTTCCATTCCCCCCATTGCAGGCCTGAACCCTGGACCCAACAGCGAGCTAGACGCTGAGGCCCAGCATCGCTGGCAAGAGCACTGGCAGCAGCGCTGGTATCCGGTGGCCTACCTGCAAGATCTAGACCCGCTGCGACCCACCCCTTTCACCCTGCTTGGCCAGGATCTCGTTCTGTGGTGGGAAGCCGAGGCGGGCCAGTGGCGCGCCTTCGCCGACATCTGCCCCCACCGCCAGGTGCCCCTCAGCGAGGGCCGCATCAACGAACGGGGTGAGCTGGAGTGCCCCTACCACGGTTGGAGTTTTAACGGCGAGGGCCATTGCACCACCATTCCCCAGGCGGAACCGGAGGCCGCCGCCAGCGCCTGCCGCAATCCCCGCAGTGCCTGCCGCTCCCATGCCACTGCCACGGCCCAGGGCCTG
>NZ_JAGQCQ010000075.1:0-12433 GCF_024346275.1 Cyanobium sp. BA20m-p-22 | reverse complement strand
CCGCCCAGCGCTGATCCCCCTCCCCCTTAGCTCCCATGGCGATTCCTAACCGTTCCTATCTGTTTGGCCTGCTGCTGCTGGCCTCCCTGCCGCTTGATGGGGCTGCGGCCCTGGCTGTGGCCAATGCCCAGGGATCTGCGGCGCTGGCGGGCCCGTCCCTCAGCATTGAGGAGAGACTCAGCCGCATTGCGGCGGCGGTGCAGCAGCGGGGTGGGGTCGAGGAGGCACCGGGGGGGGAGCTCTCCTACGTGTTCGTCAATGGCAATGGGCTGGGCTGGGGCAATGGCGGTTTCCGCAACGGGGGCTTCTACAACGGTGGATTTGGCAATGCTGGCTTTGGCAACGGGGGCTTTCGCAATGGCGGCTTCGGTAATGGTGGATTCCGCAATGGGGGCTTCCGCAATGGCGGCTTCCTTAACGGTGGCGGCCGCTACTGGCGTTGATCCCGATCCCGGCCGCTGACCTGGAGGCCCGGGGCCCGGGGGGCTATGGGCCGGTGCGGTTGCTGGTGGTGCAGCCCACCCCCTTCTGCAACCTCGATTGCGACTACTGCTATTTGCCCGATCGGGGCGACCGCAGCCGCTTGCCGCTGGCGGTGCTCGAGGCAGCTGTGGAGCGGGTGCTGGAGAGCCCCTATTTCGGCGGCGAGTTCACCCTGCTCTGGCATGCGGGCGAACCGTTGATGGCGCCGATTGCCTTCTACGACGAGGCCACCCAGCGGATCGGCCGGCTTCTGGAGGGGCGCGGGTTGCCGGCCAGCACGGTCGTGCAGTCGCTGCAGACCAATGCCACCACGATTGACGGGGCCTGGTGCGATTGCTTTGAGCGCAATGGCATCCACGTGGGCGTGAGCATGGATGGGCCAGCCTTCCTGCACGACGCCCACCGCGTCACCCGCACCGGCCTGCCCACCCATGCCGCCGTCATGCGGGGCATCGACTGGCTGGCCCGGCGGCGGATTCCCTTTCAGGTGATCTGCGTGCTCACGGCCGATGGCCTCGACCATGCCGACGCCATCGTTGATTTCTTCCTGCAGAACGGCATCGGGGATGTGGGCTTCAACATGGAGGAAACCGAGGGGGCCAACACCCATTCCAGCCTCGATGGGGGCCCGCTGGGGCGGGAGCTGCTGGAGCAGCGCTACCGGGCCTTCATGGCCCGCATCTGGCAGCGCAGCCGCGAGCAGCCCGGCCGCCTCCGCATTCGGGAATTCGACGGCATCGCCACCATTGCCTGCAGCACGGCCCGCATGGTTCAAACCGACATGAACACGCCGTTTGTGATCGTCAACGTGGATGCCCGGGGCAATGCTTCCACCTTTGATCCGGAGTTGCTCTCGGTGGCCACCGCCGAATACGGCGACTTCTCGTTTGGCAATGTGCTGAATGACAGCCTCGAAGCCCTTGCCACCAGCGCCAAGTTTCGCCGGGTGGAGGCTGAGATCCGCGCCGGGGTGGAGCTCTGTCGCAGCAGCTGTGGGCACTTCGGGCTGTGCGGCGGCGGTACGGGGAGCAACAAGTACTGGGAGCACGGCCGCTTCGATTGCAGCCAAACCCAGCACTGCCGCTACCGCATCCAGTTGGTGGCCGACGTGGTGCTGGAGGGCCTGGAGCAGGAGCTGGGACTGCTGGCCTGATCAGGTGGCCTGCGGGGGATGATCGATGGGCACCCTGCCCCTGTTCGGCTGCCATGCTCCGCATCGCCCAGACCCTGAACGGCCAACTGCGCGCGGCGATGGAGCGGGCCTTCCCCGAGGCGGCGCAGCGGGCCCGTGCGGCGGGGCAGGCCCTCGATCCCCAGCTGGCGCCTGCCTCTAAGCCGGAATTCGGCGATTTCCAAGCCAATGGGGCCCTGCCCCTGGCCAAGCCCCTGGGCCAGCCACCCCGGGCCATTGCCCAGGCGATCGTGGCGCAATTGGCCAGCGAGCCGGCCTTTGCCAAGCTTTGCCTGGAGCCGGTGATCGCCGGCCCCGGCTTCATCAACCTCACCCTGCGGCCTGAGCGGCTGGCGGCGGAGGTGGGGGCCCGGCTGGCCGATCCGCGCCTGGGGGTGCCGGTTGGGGCCAACCAGGGAGCCGGCCAGGAGGTTCATGCCGGCCCGGTGATCGTGGATTTCTCCAGCCCCAACATCGCCAAGGAGATGCATGTGGGGCACCTGCGCTCCACGATCATTGGCGACTGCCTGGCCCGGGTGCTGGAGTTCCGCGGCCACCCGGTGCTGCGCCTCAACCATGTGGGCGACTGGGGCACCCAGTTTGGAATGCTCATTACCCACCTCAAGCAGGTGGCGCCCGAGGCCCTGGAGCACCCCGATGCGGTGGACCTGGGCGATCTGGTGGCCTTCTACCGCCAGGCCAAGGCCCGCTTCGACGCTGACGAGGCTTTCCAGGCCACTGCGCGCGAAGAGGTGGTGAAGCTGCAGGGGGGCGACCCGGTGTCGCTTAAGGCCTGGGGATTGCTATGTGAGCAGAGCCGGCGCGAATTCCAGCAGATCTATGACCGCCTCGATATTCGTCTTGTCGAGCGCGGCGAGTCTTTCTACAATCCCTATCTGCAAAAGGTGGTTGACGACCTCAGCGCTGCCACTTTGCTGGTCACCGACGACGGTGCCCGCTGCGTGTTCCTCGAGGGCATGAGCGGTAAGGACGGCAAGCCCCTGCCGCTGATCGTGCAGAAGCGTGATGGCGGCTTCAACTACGCCAGCACCGATCTGGCGGCGATCCGCTATCGCTTCTCCCAGGCAGGCGATGGCGCCAGCCGCGTGATCTACGTAACAGACGCGGGCCAGGCCAGCCACTTCGCCGGGGTGTTCCAGGTGGCCCGCCGCGCCGGTTGGATTCCCCAGGGCACCAGCGTGGAGCATGTGCCCTTTGGCCTGGTGCAGGGCGACGATGGCAAGAAGCTCAAGACCCGCTCCGGTGACACGGTGCGCCTCAAGGACCTGCTCGATGGGGCGGTGCAGCGGGCCGAGGCCGACCTGCGCCTGCGCCTGGCCGAGGAAGGGCGCACAGAGGATGGGGCTTTCATCCAGCACGTGGCCCACACCGTGGGCCTGGCGGCGGTGAAGTACGCCGACCTCTCCACCAACCGGATCACCAACTATCAGTTCAGTTTTGATCGCATGCTGGCCCTGACGGGCAACACGGCCCCCTACCTCCTGTATGCGGTGG
Organism: Cyanobium sp. BA20m-p-22; assembly: GCF_024346275.1. Taxonomy (NCBI): domain Bacteria; kingdom Bacillati; phylum Cyanobacteriota; class Cyanophyceae; order Synechococcales; family Prochlorococcaceae; genus Cyanobium; species Cyanobium sp. BA20m-p-22. Next base: position 9,264 of record NZ_JAGQCQ010000075.1, on the reverse strand, counting down.
TGCGGATCGCCGGCATCGCCCGCAAGGGCGGCGATCTGGAGGCCGCCTCCGCTCACCTCACCTTCACCGAAGCCCAGGAGTGGGCCCTGGTGCGGGAGCTGCTCAAGCTGGATGCGGTGATCGCCGAGGTGGAGGAGGAGTTGCTGCCCAATCGGCTCTGCAGCTATCTGTTTGAACTCAGCCAGGTTTTCAACCGCTTCTACGACCAGGTGCCGGTGCTCAAGGCTGAAGAGCCGGCCCGCAGCTCACGGCTGGCCCTTTGCCGCCTCACCACAGGCACCCTCAAGTTGGGGTTGGGTTTGCTCGGGATCCCCACCTTGGAGCGGATGTGACTTGAAATTGCCTCAGCGCCTGACTGGGGTGGATGCTTCCGGGCCTGAGTCGTAGTGAGCCGCGCAGTACTTGAAGAACACCTCTAGGGCGACCAGTAGGCTGTACAAGAATCCTTCGGCACCACTAAGGAATGAGAGCTTGATAAAATAAAGATTTAGAAAGCGTGGCACGGCATGGATGAGTCCGGCGGCTACGCCGGAGCGAGATCTTGAGTTGCGCAGTTTGATTGCGGCAAGCTGGGAATATTGCGCAAGTTTTAGCAGGCTCTGGTGAATAGACCTGCGCGAGTGATGGATCAGTCGTGTGCGGAAAAGCTGTGTTCTTGCCGCTGCGCGCAGGATGGCTCCCTCGTGAACTTGTCCTTCAAAGCCAACTAAATCACTCACCTTAAATAGGCGGGGAATTCCCTTTGTTTGGTGAATGCCTTTAAGGTGTTTGCCAAAGACATAGTCTTCCCAGCGGACAAGGCCTCGATTTATTGCTCCTTGGCCCACTGCGGCGCGGATTTCTTCAGCTAATTTTGGCGGGATAATTTCGTCACAGTCTAGGAAAAAGATGTAATCACATTCGCAATAATTTAGGGCGCGATTGCGTTGAATCGCGAATCCCTGCCAGTCCAAGTGGTGGTAAACCTCAACCCCTAGGGACTTGGCAATACTGGTGGTTGAGTCGGTGCTGCCGGCATCGATGACGAGAAGCTGGTCTGCAAATTTAGCCGAATCTAGGCAGTTGGCAATTGTGCTGGCTTCATTGAAGGCAAGGATCGCAATGCATAATTTGTGTAGGGTCGGCATTTTTGATGGTGCTTAACAAGTTTCAGGGCTAATGGCTCGATGACTCTTTTGTTCGAGTGTCCAGTGGCCTTCGGGCTTGTCGATGTATTGAAAGAATTTATTTGAGAAGTTTCCTTGCAGGCAGGTATGCCGAGAGAAGCGCCAGCTATGTTCGTGCTCTGAGAGCACTGCTTGGAATACGGTTGGACCGGTTATTTCGTATATATTGTCGCTTTGAGGGTTCTCGATACGACGAAGAATTTCTTCGATTAGGGCCTTGATAATTGGATGTTCCTGCCTACTTGCTATGAAGTAATTTGTAGCGCCGCCGTCTTTGTATCGCAAGAACAGCGCGCTTGATGCGGCTGGTATAATTCTGTTTAAGGGCCAGACTAGGTGGGCGTCGATATCCATGTAAACTCCACCATATTTATAGAGCACTAGCAATCGCCAGAGATCTGCCTGGGCAGCTCCAATGGTCAGCCTGTTGTAAAGGCGCGAGGTCTCTCCGGGGAAGTGGTGCTCCACGAAGTCTTTGCGCATATCCGTGGTGTGAAACTTGTAGTCGTAGCCAGAGCTCAATAGTCGATTGCAAAGCCAGCCGGCCTTGATTGGCAGGGTAACTTTATTTGTGTAGTTGGTTTGCCAAACTATTTTTGGTATGGCCTTGGAGAGGGCCTCGGCATTGCTGCTGGCTGAGTCGATTGGTTTATTGACGGAGCTTCTTAGCAGGAATCGTTGATTTGGGAATAGCCAGTAGTGGAGGTAAAATATGGGCCGCAACCCATTGGCCAAAAACTTGATTCCTCGCCCGCCAAGGTAGGCCGCGATGGCATCACGCTTTGACTGGCCAGGCACCATATTCAACAAGCCGAGATCCTCCTTTACGAGAATTTTGCCAGAGTCCCCTGCCGCCTCCCGGGCGTCATCCAATTGGGCGGCGTAACACTCTTGCGTAACAGGCTGGCGCAGTACCCGGGCATCAGCTGCTCTCGAAATCCTGGTTCTTGGCCCAGGTTTGGCTTGTCCCTTTGTTCTTGCCAGCCAGCTCCTGCACCTGTTCACTGGCGGCCAGCCCCGCCTCGATTGCCCCCTCGAAATAGCCAGGCCAGCGGCTGGCAGCTTCGGTGCCGGCCCACACCACCCGGCCGTGGGGTTGTTGCCACACCGTTCCGTAGCGGCTCCAGGCGCCGGGGCTCAAGAAGCTGGTGAAGGCGCCGCCGCTCCAGCTCTCCCCGTTCCAGTTTTGCAGCACCAGCTCGCTGGGTGCGGCGGCCTCCGGGCCCCACAGCAGGGCCAGATCCTGCAGCACGACGCGCCGCCGTTCGGCTTCCGGTAGGCGCTGCCAGGCCACGGCCCGGTCGCCGGCGATGAAGCAGCTCAGCTGGCCCGGGCCGTCTGGGGGTGAGCTGTCGACGCTGAGCTCCAGGGCGGGCAGGTTGCCGATACCGAGGCCATTAAGGCCCCGCTCGCGCCAGAAGGGCCGCGGATAGAGGGCCAGCACCTTCACCATCGAGCCCATGGGCGAGCGCTGCAGCAGGCCCTGCCATTCCGGCGGCAGCGCTGGGCTGAAGCGGATTCCCAATCGCAGCGGGGGCGGGATCGCAACCACCACCGCCGCCGCCGTGATCCGATCCCCCTCGCCAAAGGTCACCCGCACGCCCCCACCGTTCTGCTCGATCGCCCCCACCGGCGCCCCCAGCTGGATCAGCGGCCCCAGCTCTGCCGCCAGCCGCTCGGCCACCTGGGCCGCCCCCCCATGCACCAGCCAGGCCTCCGGCGTTTCCTGCTGGGGTGCAACGGCCTGGCTCCAGGCCAGGTGCAGGATCGAGCTCTCGTGGGGTTCAAAGCCGCCCGATCCCCCCACCCGTGCCAGCCAGGCCAGCGGGTAGCGGGCCAGTTGGCCGGCCCCCTGGCGCTCTAGCCAGCCAGCGATGCTGAGCTGGTCGAGCTCGGCGGCAGCGGGGCCGCTCCAGGGCTGCCCTGGGGGCACCTGGGCCACCAACTGCTGAAAGCGCCGTTGCAGGGCCAGGGCCTCAGCCACCTCGCCAGCCGGTAGGCCCAGTTGTTCAGGCCGGAAGAACAGCAGGCTGGAGCCAAAGTCGTGTTCAACGCCAGCCTGATGGGCCGTGCCGTTCCAGTGGAAAATCCCTTCGCCTGCGTAGTAGGTGGGGTAGCGCTGCAGGCCAAACTCCCCCAGCAGCTCCAGCAGGCGCTGGTGCGTGGCGCCCACCCACTGGCCGCCCAGATCCAGCGGCAGGCCCATGGCGCTGGGGCGGCCCCACATCCTGCCGCCGCAGCGTTGCCGTGCCTCCAGCAACCGCACCTGCAGGCCCCGCCGATGCAGGTCGCGGGCGCAGACCAGCCCGGAGAGGCCGGCGCCCACCACCACCACATCGACCGTGCCAGTTCCCATTGAATAGGTGCCCAGAAGCCCAGATGAACAGTGCCACTGGCAAGGGATTGCTAAACAGGTGCGCCGGTGCGCGCCATTTTTGCCCTTGAACCCTGGCACGCTCCAGCCCGATCGCCAAGCTCCGCTGCAGCAGCCGGGGGATAGGGCAGTCATTGAGCTCGAGAAGGTCAGTCGTCGTTTTGGCGGCCAATCCAGCGGCCAATCCAGCGGCCAATTGGGCGGCCAATTCGCAGTGGAGGAGCTCAGCCTCTCGATCGGCCCGGGGGAATTCTTTTCCCTGCTGGGCCCCTCCGGCAGCGGTAAGTCCACCACCCTGCGCCTGATCGCCGGCTTCGAGCACCCCGATGGGGGGCGGATCCGCCTGCAGGGCCTGGATCTCACCGGGGCCCCGCCGCACCGCCGCCCCGTGAACATGGTGTTTCAGAACTATGCCCTCTTCCCCCACCTCGATGTGTGGGACAACGTGGCCTTTGGCCCCCGCTCCCAGCGGCTGGCGGCGCCGCAGATCCGCCGCCGTGTGGGGGAGATCCTCGAAGTGGTGCGGCTTTCGGAGCTGGCACGCCGGCGTCCCCACGAGCTTTCCGGTGGCCAGCAACAGCGGGTGGCGCTGGCGCGGGCGCTGGTGAACGCCCCTGCGGCCCTGCTGCTCGATGAACCGCTCGGGGCCCTCGACCCCGACCTGCGCCGCGTGATGCGGGCGGAGCTGCAGCGCATCCAGCGGGAGCTGGGCATCACCTTCCTGCTCGTCACCCACGACCGGGAAGAGGCGCTCAGCCTCAGCGACCGGCTGGCGGTGCTGCACCAGGGAAGGCTGGAGCAGGTGGGCACGCCGCGCCAGCTCTATGACCGCCCCTGCAGCGCCGTGGTGGCCACCTTCCTGGGGGCGACCAACCTGCTGCCGGATGGTTCGGCTGGGGGCCTGCGGCTGCTGCGGCCCGAACGGCTGCGGCTGAGTGAAACGCCACCCCAGCAGGGGGAGTGCGGGCTGCGGGCCCAGGTGCGGGAGCTGGCCTTCCAAGGGGCCACGGTGGAGGTGCGCCTGGCCGGCAGAGATGGTTTGGCTGGCAGAGATGGTCTGGCCCTGATCGCCATCGACACCAGCGCCAACCTGCCGGAGAATCTGCGCGTTGGCTCCGAGCTCTGGTGTCGTTGGAACCACGCCGATACCCATCGGTTGGCTGACTGCCCGCCCTGATCGTTGCTTTGACCTGATGCCAGCCCAGTTGCCCCTCCCATCCAGTCAGTCCGGCCGTCGGCTCTTTCTGCAGCGTCTGGCCGCCACTGCCGCCGGTGCGGTGCTGGCACCCACCCTGCTGCAGGCCTGCAAGGGGAGTGGGAATGGCAGTGGCAGTGGGGAGTTGGTGATCTCCACCTTCCCCCTGTATATCGATCCCGATGCCCCGGGCGCCCCGGGCAGCGTGAGCCGCTTCCGCCGGGACACCGGTATCCAGTTGCGCTACCTGGAAGACCTCAACGACACCCGCCAGTTCTTTGCCCGGATTCGCCCCCAGCTGGCGGCAGGTCGGCCCCTGGTTCAGGATCTGATGGTGCTGCCCTCCTGGATGGCGCAGCGGTTGATCGGCCTGGGCTGGCTGGAGCCCTTGCCCCTGGCCCAGGTGCCCAACATCCGCAACCTGGTCCCCTATCTGGCCAATCCCCCCTGGGATCCGCAACAGCGTTACAGCCTGCCCTGGCAGTCGGGCATTGCCGGCATCGCCTACAACATCAAAGCCACCGGCCGGGAGCTGGCCCGCATCGATGACCTGTTCGATCCGGCCCTGCGGGGGCGGGTGTCGGCCCTGCTGGAGATGCGCGACACGATGGGCCTGCTGATGCTGGCCGACGGCCAGGACATCAGCCAGCCCACCTGGGCGGCTGCCCAGCCCAGCTTTGCTCGCCTGGAGCAGGCCCGCAAAGACGGCCAGATCCGCCGCTTCACTGGCAACGACTATCAAAACGATCTGCTGGCCGGCAACCTGGCGGCCTGCATCGGCTGGTCAGGTGATGTGGCCCAGCTGGTTCTCGAGCAGCCCGACCTGCGCTTCGTGGTGCCAGAAAGCGGCGGCGTGCTCTGGTCTGACGTGATGCTGATGCCGAAGGGCGCCCAGCACCGCCGCGAGGCAGCGGCCTGGATGAACTGGGTCTATGAGCCGGTGGAGGCGGCCCGCATCGCCGCCGCCGTGCAGTATATCTCGCCGGTGGTGGGGGTGCGCCAGCAGTTGGCCAAGGATCCGGCCACCGCCGCCCTGGCAGCCAATGAACTGATGTTCCCGGATGCGGCGATGCAGCAGCGGTTGCACAGCTTCGGTCCGCTCAGTGAGAGCGAAGAAGCCCGTTGGGAGGAGCGCTTTGCCAGCATCACCGAGGGCTGAGGCCGCAGCCAGGGCCAGGCGCTTCTGGCCCTGGCTGATGCTGGCGCCCGGCCTGCTGTGGCTGCTGGGGCTTTACCTGCTCCCCCTGCTGGGCCTGGTGCCGCTGTCGCTGTCGGAGCCGCTCAACCGCTTCGGGCTGGAGACGGTGTTTCGCGGTCGACTGGCCACCTATCTGGAGGTGCTGCAGGCCTACGGCCCGATCCTCTGGCGCTCGTTTGGCTACGCCGCCAGCGCCACCGCCATCGGCCTGCTGCTGGCCTATCCGCTCGCCTTCGCCATCCGCTTCCGCGGCGGCCGCTGGCAGCCCCTGCTGATCGGCCTGGTGGTGTTGCCTTCGCTCACCTCCTACCTGGTGCGGGCGATCGCCTGGACCAGCCTGCTGGGCGACAACGGGCCCGTGCTGGCGCTGCTGCAGAGCCTGGATCTCACCGCGGCGTTCAACGGCCTGGGGCTGCTGCGGGACGGTCGGCTGTTGAACACTCCCACCGCGGTGATCCTGGGGCTGCTTACCAACCAGCTGCCGTTTCTGGTGTTGCCGCTGGTGCTGGCGATGGAGCGGATCCAGCCCTGCCTGCTGGAGGCCGCGGCCGATCTCCACGCCGGAGCCTGGCGGCGCTTTACCCAGGTGGTGTGGCCCCTTTCCCGGCCGGGCCTGGCCGCCGGCATCCTGCTGGGCCTGATCCCCGCTGCCGGCGATGTGGTCAACCCCCTGTTCCTCGGTGGCCCGAATGAGCGGATGGTCGCCAACACGATCGACAACCTGCTTTTGGTGCAGCTGCAGGCGCCGCGGGCGGCGGCGCTCACCCTGGTGTTGATGGCCCTGGTAACCCTGGCGGTGCTGGTGCAGCTCCGGGGCCGTGGTCTCGACGAGCTGCCGCTGCCATGAAACGCATCGGCAACGTGCTGCTGGCCGCCTCCAGTGCCCTGACCTTCGCCCTGCTCTACGCGCCGGTGGCCGTCACGGTGCTGTTCAGCTTCAACGCCCCGCGCGGCCGTTTCAACCTGCTGTGGCAGGGCTTCACCCTGGCCAACTGGCGCCACCCCCTGGGCGATCCGGCCCTCACCGAGGCCTTCCTCACCAGTTTGGCCCTGGCCCTGGCGGCTGCCCTGGTGGCGGTGCTGCTCGGGGGCCTGATGGCCCTCTCCCTTGCCCGGGCGCGGCTGCGCGGCAGGCGGGTGATCGGGCTGCTGGTGGCCCTGCCGCTCACCAATCCGGAGATCGTGCTGGCCACGGCCCTGCTGAATCTGTTTGTGGGGATCGATCTGCCCCGGGGCCCGCTCACCCTGCTGCTCTCCCACAGCCTGTTCTGCCTCAGCTACGCGGCCCTCACCCTCAAGGCCAGGCTGGCGGGCTTCGATCCGAGCCTGGAGCAGGCGGCTCAGGATCTCGGCGCGCCGCCGCTTGAGGCCTTTGCCCGCGTCACCCTGCCGCTGCTGGCGCCGGGGCTGCTGGCGGCCGGGTTGCTCTCCTTTTCCCTGTCCTACGACGACTTCGTGATCAGCAGCTTCATGGCCGGTGAGACGGTCACCTTGCCCCTCTATCTGGCCGGTGCTTTCCAGCGGGAGATCTCCCCCCAGGTCCAGGTGCTGACCACCCTGGTGCTGCTGGTCAGCGCGGCGTTGCTGCTGCTGGCCACGCTCAGCGGTATGCCTACGCTGCGGAAAGCTGTCGACCTGCCGCGCCGTGACCCATTCGGCAGACCTTGACGCCCCCCCTGCCCGCCCGGAGGTAGAAAGCCTCCGCGCCTACAGCGCTCCGCTGGAGGGGAGGCGGGGCCTTCTGCGACTCGATTTCAATGAGAACACCGTGGGCCCCAGCCCCCACGTGGTGGCGGCGATTCGGGCGATACCGGCGGATCAGTACGCCATCTATCCCGAATACGACGGCCTGCGGGAGGCGGTGCTGGCGAACCTGGCCCTGCCCTTAGCGCCCAGCCAGATCGGCCTGTTCAACGGGGTGGATGCGGCGATCCACGCCATCTTCCACGCCTACGGGGGCCAGGGCGACACCCTGCTCACCACCAGCCCCACCTTCGGCTACTACAGCCCCTGCGCCCAGATGCAGGGCATGGCGATCGAGGCGATTCCCTATCACCTGCCGGATTTCGCCTTCCCACTCGAGGAGATCCGCGCCGCCCTGGGGCAGGGGCCTCGCCTGCTGCTGATCTGCAACCCCAACAACCCCACGGGCACCCGGCTGGCGCCTGAAAGGATCCTGGAGTTCGCGGCCACGGCGGCCCAGACCCTGGTGGTGGTGGATGAGCTCTACGAGGCCTTCACCGGCGACAGCGTGCTGCCGGTGGCCGACTTTGCGGCCACCCCCAACCTGGTGGTGCTGCGCTCCCTGGCCAAAACTGCCGGTCTGGCGGGTTTGCGCATCGGCTTTGCCATCGGTGCGGCAGCGGTGATCGACCGCATCAGCCGGGTCGTCGGCCCCTATGACATCAACAGTTTTGCGGTGACAGCTGCTCTGGCGGCTTTGGCAGACCAGCCCTATGTGGATGGCTATGTGGCCGAAGTGCGCCTGGCCCGCGCCTGGCTGGTGCAGCAGCTGCGGGGGGCCGGCGTGCGGCACCATGCCGACGGCGGTAACTACCTACTGATCTGGCCCGAGCTGCCCCCTGAGCAGGTGGAGCAGCGGCTCCGGCAGGAGGGCATCCTGGTGCGCTCGATGGCGGACAAGCCGCTAATTGCAGGTTCGCTGCGGGTGAGTATTGGAACCCTCGAGCAGATGGGGCAGTTCTGGGCGGCCTACGCCGCGATCTAGCGCATCACTTCGATCACCATGCCCTCGCCCAGCTTGGCGGGCAGGCTTAGGGTGCGGCCCGGGCGATTCACCGGGGTGCCGGCCATGGCATCGAGGAACGGCTGCAGGGAGCCCTGGTCGCAGTCTTTAGGGGTGGTTTTGCCACTGACGTATTGCACCGGGATCACCCGGCGGGGCTTCAGCTCACGCACCACCTCGGCCGCCTCTGCTCCGGAGTAGACCTTGGCGCCGCCTCCCACGCCGATGATCAGTACGTCGGGCCTGCCCAGCATCACCTTGTCGGAGGGGCTGAGCCGGGCCGCCGTGCCGCCTAGGTGGGCAAAGTCAAGGCCCCCCTGGCGCCAGCGCCAGAGGGTGGCCTGGCCAAAGCGCCGGCCCCCGACACGGTCGTGGGGGCCGGCGATGCCCTCGATCTTCAGGCCCCCCACCTTGTAGGAGCCAGGATCCACCAGCATCTTGCCCTTGGCCACATTCGCGCCCTCATCTAGCAGGCGGCTGCTGGCCAGCACCACGGTGGCACTCACCCTGGGTTCGGCCAGCCCAGCTGCACAGGCCACGGCCTTGAAGGGGTTGACCAGCACGCTGGCACCGCCACCACTGATC
>NZ_JAGQCQ010000074.1:0-12518 GCF_024346275.1 Cyanobium sp. BA20m-p-22 | reverse complement strand
TGAAGCACATCCTGGTGCGCCATGAGCAGGGCGGCACCCATGCCGCCGATGCCTATGCCCGCGCAACAGGCAAGGTGGGCGTGTGCTTCGGCACCTCTGGCCCCGGCGCCACCAACCTGGTCACCGGGATCGCCACCGCCCAGATGGACTCGGTGCCGATGGTGGTGATCACCGGGCAGGTGCCGCGGGCCTCGATTGGCACCGACGCCTTCCAGGAAACTGACATCTTTGGCATCACCCTGCCGATCGTGAAGCACTCCTGGGTGGTGCGCGATCCCAGGGACATCGGCCGGATTGTGGCCGAGGCCTTTTTGATCGCTGCCACGGGCCGACCGGGTCCGGTGCTGATCGATGTGCCCAAGGATGTGGGGATTGAGGAGTTCCACTACACCCCTGTGGCGCCCGGGACGGCAATTCCGGCTGGCTTCAGGTTGCCCCCCGAACCCGATCCCGAGGCAGTCGCCGCTTCCCTGGCCCTGATTCGCCAGGCTCGCCGGCCCCTGCTCTACGTGGGTGGTGGGGCGATCAGCAGCGGCGCCCACGCCGCCGTGAAGCAGCTGGCGGAGCGTTTCCGCTTGCCCGTCACCACCACCTTGATGGGCAAGGGTGCCTTCGATGAGAAGCATCCCCAGTCGGTGGGCATGCTCGGCATGCATGGCACCGCCTACGCAAACTTTGCCGTCACCGAGTGCGACCTGCTGATCGCCACCGGTGCCCGCTTCGACGACCGGGTCACTGGACGGCTGGACGGTTTCGCCCCCCGGGCCCAGGTGATCCACATCGATATCGACGCGGCTGAGATGGGCAAGACACGCCTGCCGGACGTGGCGCTCGTGGCCGATGTGCAGGCCGCCCTCGCTGCCCTTCTGGCCGCCTCTGCCCAGGACAGCTCGGAGGGCCGCACCGAGGCCTGGTTGCAGCGCATCGATAGCTGGAAGCAGAACTATCCCCTGGTGGTGCCCGCCCCCGAGGGCGAGATAGCCCCCCAGGAGGTGATGGTGGCCCTGCAAGAGCTGGCTCCCGATGCTTTCTACACCACTGATGTGGGCCAACACCAGATGTGGGCTGCCCAGTTCCTACACAATGGCCCGAGGCGCTGGATCAGCTCGGCTGGCTTGGGCACCATGGGCTTCGGCATGCCCGCAGCCATGGGCGTGCAGACCGCCTTCCCGGATGAGCAGGTGATCTGTGTCGCCGGCGACGCCAGCATCCTGATGAATATCCAGGAGTTGGGCACCCTCAGCCAATACAACCTGCCGGTGAAGGTGGTGGTGATTAACAACGGCTGGCAGGGCATGGTGCGCCAGTGGCAGGAGAGCTTTTACGGGGAGCGCTATTCCGCCTCCGAGATGACGGGTGGCATGCCGGACTTTGCGGCCCTGGCGGAGTCTTTCGGGGTGCGGGGTGTCTGCATCAAGGAGCGTTCCAGCATGCGCCAGCAGCTTCAGGAGGCCTTTGACCATCCCGGACCTGCCTTCATCGACGTGAAGGTGCGCCGCAATGAAAACTGCTACCCGATGGTGCCACCGGGGGCCAGCAATGCCCAGATGGTGGGCTTGCCCAGCCATCCGGAGCTGGCGATCGACACCAGTCGCCACTGCCATGCCTGCGGTAGCACCACCGAAAGTGCCCACCTGTTCTGCCCCAGCTGCGGTGCCAAGTTGTGATGGCTCTTGCCGCCCTGCTGGTGGCTCTGCTGATCTGGCCCGCCGGCGTAGGTGCGGCGGAAATACTGCAGGTTCGGGGCGGCAGTCTGCTCCAGCTCGGGGATCAAAATCGCAGTTATACGGTTCAGCTGGCCTGCATCACTGTGTCGGCTGACCACGAGATCGAGGCGATTGCCTGGCTGCGTCAGGCCGCACCTCGGCGCACCAAGGTAAATCTGCGTCCTATGGGCCAGGACCAGGGCGTGCTGCTGGCCCGGGTTCAGCCCCTGGCCGCGGCCACCGACCTAGGCAGCGGCCTGCTCGCGGCCGGCTTGGCCGAGCCGCGAGCAGGATCTGGTGATGCCTGCCCATGAGCCTGAACCGCACGGCCAAGGGCATTGTGCTTGTGCCCTCCCTCCTGCTGGGAGGGGCCTTTCTGGCGGCGGGGGTCTGGAGTGATGGGCCAGCAGCCAGCAACAGGATGCTGGCCCTAACCCTCGGGGGCGTGCTGATGGGAGCCGGTCTGCTGGCCCAGCTGTTGCCCGAGGCTGACCCCGAGCCAGGCGATCACGACTGAGGGGGCTAGCGCCTACTTCTTCGGTTGCTGCTTGTTAGCCTGTGGGCAGTGAACTGGGCGATCACCTCATCGACAAATTTTTTGTCAGCATCAGTGATCTTGGCGTAGCAGCCCTGCTTTACCCGGCCGACGATCTGCACGATCGTGCCGTTGACGATCTGGGAAGCTTCGAGTTTGCCGGTGCCGGCAATCTCGCTGCCGTAGACGCTGGTCACCAAGTAGGTGATCGCCTTGGCATTGGAGATCACGGCGTTCTGCGCCGGCACCTTCCGCGCCCCCGCCAGCTCGCACACGTTAACGGCGGCGGCCAGTGCCAGGTCGTTCATTCGAACGATTGGAGCCATTGAAGATTTGCGAAAACGGGATGCGGGGGAGAAGGCTACACCGGCTGACAATGCCGGTTTTTTTATTTCTTCTATAAAGGAAAGGTCGGCCTGATTTAATTTGGAGCCGCAGCCCTGCGACACCTCGGCTGTAGATGCTATAAGGCTGTCATTGACTAGCTGCTGTGACGCAAGTTTTCCCGCTCCCGAAATGATCCCATTGTAATTAGCGTTGACAACATATGTTGATGCCTTGGCTGATGTGGTTAATGTTTTTTGGATCTCTAGGCCTTCGTTTCTCGCAAGTTCGCAACTATTGACAGCTGCTATGAGGGTCAAATCATTTATCAAATCTTGAGGCGCACCTCCTTTTTCACTTTTTTCCTTGCTTAGAGGTTCGACATTAGGCGAGATTGGTTTGTTGACGGTTTGAGGTGTGACTTGTGTACTATTAGCGAAATTCTCCACTGATTGAAACAAGTCAATCGGTATGCCCTGATTGGATCCCGTTTTCACGGCTACTCCTTGCTGTTCGGTGAGCTGGCTATCTGTTTCAGCTCTGCCATGAATACCCACAAGCAGCCCTCTAGCATCCATCACTGGCCCTCCACTCATTCCTGGCAATGTTGGGTTGGAATACAGCAATTCATATCCACTGACAGAGCCCTTGGAAGTGCTGGCAATACTGAGACCCTCAAGAAATCGGAAAAGACGTGAGGGAACAGCAGATGTCGGCAATGGAAACCCACCCACATAAAGCCTTGAGCCGATATTAATTTCTAGACCACGTCCAAGTCGGGCAATTGCATAATTTTCGTCGCTTGCAAACGTCAAGGAAGCTAGGTCTGCCCCATTAATCTGGCGGATGCTGCTGCTATCTACTGCATGAGCGCGGGCATCTGATGTATATACCGCGAGCTCTTCTCCTGGCCTTTGTCCGGCTACCACATGCCAAGCCGTCAGCACCGTGTAGCGGTTGCCATCTCGCTTCACCAGCACTCCCGAACCTTGCGTAGCCCCCTCGATGCGGACCGTGATGACCTGGGCAACCTTGGCAACGGATTCAGCGCTCTGTGCCGCTGCTGGCTGCTGGGTGGCCGCACTCACCAGCGTTACTACTGCACAGCCGAGCATCATCTGCAGCAGTACCGCAGCTCCTGCTCCTGCCAACCGTCTTGCCAAGTCCATCAATGCTCCAGTGCCTCTACCAGGAGCGTTGTGAGGGTTTCCTTTCCGTTGCTTCGTTCCTAGCAGAGTTGCACTCCACCCCGCTCAGGCTGCTCAACTGCTCGCCTCCAGGAACCGCAACAGCCTTCAGCTCTGCCTTGATCACCTCGGTCGAGATCCCCAGTGACACCAGCTCCAGCTTGCTGTTGAGCTGCTCTTCCACCGCCTTACCGCCCTGATCGCGCCATACCCCTGGCCACAGCGGATTGGCGTGGGCGCCATTGATGCCGATCAGCTCTCCGCCAACAAACACCCCACCACCGCTCATCCCCTTCTGCACTGCTGCGGTGTAGGCCAGATCAAAGCCACCTTCCAATGGTTTTTTGAGGAGTGGCAGCAGCAGGCCCTCGTTTTCGCTGTAGGGCGGGCCATCAGGGCTCGCTTGCAGTTGCGTCGGGTAGCCCGCTGCGATCACCAGCGGCAGTTGGCTTGCATCCAGCCTTTGCGGTGCCAGCGGCGCCACCATCAGCGCATCTTTACCGCTGCGCGGCAGCCACACCAACGCAAGATCGAGCTCCTGGGTGCGTTTGCCTTTCCTGGCGGGCAGCACCAAAGCCGCAGTCGACTTCCGGTCCGCCCCCACCACACACACAGTTTTCTGCGGCTGAACCACGTGACGGTTGCTCACCACCCAGTGGCCGCCGGGCCCATTACCCACCAAAATCCCTGATCCCAGTTGGTTGCCTGCCGGATCACGCAGCAGCACCGTCACCGCCTGCCGCTTCGTCGCCGCCGTGACGATGGGTTTGCTGGGTTGTTGCGGGTCCGCATGGGCGCAGTTAGCACACACCACCAGAGCCGTGGTGCCGAGTGCCTTGATAAGGGTCTTCACCAGAGGGCGTTGTTGCCCTGTGCAGGAGCCGGAGAACTAACAGGTGCGGCGCCGCTGCTTGCATTGGCCTGGGCGGTGCTCAGAAGCTCATCGAGGCTCACGTACAGCCGGCTGTTGGTCTCGTTCAGCGGACCGCGCGCCTTGACACGGATCTCCAGAAGGTTCTTCAAGGTGGAGGTGGCGTCTTGCCCTGGCTTTAGGGTAAAGAGCAGCCCATCACAGGCACCCCCTTTATTGCGCGCAGTGCAAATGACCGGCTGGCCGTTCATTCGCCCGGTGGTGATGTAGGAGAGCCGGCCCTGCTTGAGGAAGCTATCAAAGCGGGAAGACACCTCCTGGCAGCGGCGTTGCTGGCTCCAGCCCGCATCGTTGAACACGCTGCTGGTCCAGCGGATAACCGGCACCTGACGGCCATCGCCGGTCATCACGTTGGTGGCAGGTGCTCCAGAGGAGCTGCCGCACAAAAAACTACGCGCACTCACCCCGGCTTCAGCCGGCTGGAGGGTCAGGCCAGGAGCAAGGACGCAGCAGGCGGCGGCCAGTGTTTCAAGAACTGCAACGCGTCCCATTGCACGGCCTATAAAAGATACCTAATCTTATTCTCCTGCCCCTGCATCCGTCAAGCCAACTCGGCCGCCAGCGCGTTATAGCGGCGGCTCAGAACAGCGGTTGGACCCGGTAAGGCGTTGATCCAGTCGCCCCCCCGGGTGCTGACGGCTGAGGCAGCTGACTTGCCGGTGGCGGCGGCGGCGGGCTCCAGCTTCGCTGCGGCGGCGGATCTGCTTCGGCTGGCCCGCTTCCCTGGCTTGAGGGTATCTCTTCACCACCAGGGCTCCCTGGTCTGGATGCGAGGGCATCGAGGCGCTCGCGCAAGCGGCTCGCCTCGGCCGCAGAGAAGCTGCGCGGTGGTACGCCATCGAGTTCCTGCCGGGCCGCACTGAGCTGAGAGGCCAGTTTCTCACCACCGCGTTCTTCGGCATTGTTCAAAGCCTGGCTTGCCCGCTCCAGCCGTGCCAGATCGGAATCCTCCTGCGCCAGGGTCGTTCTGCCCTGCTGCGCCGTGATCTGGAGCTGGTCTCGCTGTCGCTGCTGCTCTGGGGTGAGGGTGTCGCCGCTGAGCTTGAGAAGCTCTCGTTCCAGCTGCTCCACGGCCCTTCGGTATTCCTCCAAGCTCTGAGCCCTCCGCAGCTCCTGTTCGGCATTTTGGGAGGCCAACAGCGCTTGCATTGTGGCTGAGGGGCCCTGCTGAGTTGGGCAGAGGCCGAGTTGGACGCAAAACGGGGGCATCTTGACCAACACGCCCACGCTGGCAGCGCCTACGGCTGTGACCGCCGCGATGCCAACCAGCTTGGACAGCCGATGACCAGGCCGTGCAGCTGAAGTCACAGGCAGTGACTGAGGCACTGGGGGCTGTGGCTGAATCAGGCCCTGTCGCTGCTTCGTCTGGGGGTGAGAGGAGGGAGTAAGAAGAGGTTCGATAGGAACCTTTTGGGCGGTTTGCTGAGGGACCGTCTCACTGGGAAGGTCGAGGAAGCCGGCAAGCACCTCAGCCAGTGCATCGATCACAGGCGGGGCAAAGGTTGCCTGCATTGCTTGCAGCAGGGCATGGCTCTCCACGGAGCCGCCTCCACTGCCGGGCTTGGTGGCCAGGTGCTGGAACGCCGGTCTGGTGACCAGATCCTTCAGCGGCAGGACCAACTCGCCGTTTCCGGCCGCGAGATCAGCCGCAACGGCCTGCAGCGCCTTCGGCTGGGGCAGTTGAGGGTCCTGCTGGCGGATGTAGACGGCAAGGCGGCCGCCGATGGCTCTGCATTGTCTGCGCTGCTCAGGGTTCACGCGATGTGGGGGCAGACTTTAGGTATCACACCCTATGAGGCGAGCATCTGCGGACCAACTCCTTCCGCGATGACATTGAACATCATGGTGAGCAGCCAGGCAACGACATCAAAAAATGAATAGCTGGGCCCTCAATAACGCTTGACGCCCTAAGCTTCCTTGCCTACAGTTGAAAAAATCAATTAAGATAGTGAAAATATCTTCATGATATTAATTGCATGCGGAGCGGTTTCGATGCTCATTCAAAATAGCTCAGCAAAGGCTGAATGCATTGCAAAGTTCATCAATCAATCCCCCTCGATTGAGGGAGGGAGCAGGCCGGCTTTTGTCATGCCACGAGGCAAGATCGTTCCGCAGATCACTGAGCGAGTTTTGACCGGCGGCGGCTATCTCGAAGAAAGGACCTTTGGTCCTACCCAGTACATACAGACCAGCAGAGGCCCAGCTGTTTGCTTTTACAAAGACTATTGCTACCCAGCCAAAGACATAAAGCTGTCAGGATGTGCAATAGGTCAACCCAATCAAGCCACTCAGATTAGGCTTCTCAATCCTGCTTCTAGGTAGATTAGTCTAGGCTCAAAGTCCACAGAATTAGAATCAAGTATTCGAACAGTATTTTGCGAAAACCCCACAGGAGGAGCTTTTTGACCTCTTAAGCGGTGAGTACGCTCAGTTCGAAAAACAGTTTCAGCGAATTAGCGGATCAGAGCTCCCAATATCAGGCAGGCTGCCCGAGGGGGGCTGCGCGGCGACAATTAGGTAGGCGGGCGCGTCGTAGTTGACACCGGGCAGGGGGCCTACTGTCCCTGCCGGTCCCCACCGTAAGCGCGAGGACCGCACCAGAACTATTGGGACAGGCTTCCATTAGACCCTCGGCTTGAGTAGGCGACATGAATGTCACGCATAAATCCTCCTACGCCTATTCTAAGATAACCCTAAAGCTACCCAAATTCAATTCATAGCAATGGATCTGAGCGAGATAATGGCTCATGCAGAAGAACAAGACTTTTCGCCCATATCAGCCGGACCAAACCTCCCTGCTGCCGCCATCACAGAGGGAGTGGCTTTCTAAAGACAATTTGGTGTGCTTGCTGCTTGCTGGTCCTGGCAGATGAGCTGGTATTCTCCACCATCTTGAATCCAGCGCACGTCAAGAATTCCTGGGCGAGAGGAGCTATAAAATCCAGAGCTAGCTGCTGGCGGCGGTGAGCTCGTTATCCGAGAATTAAAGCTGCATATTACATAGCACTCCTCCTCAGTTGGCAGAGTCTCGAAGCCCCTTCGCTCGCCCTGGAGTGAATTTCCCCGACCAAGAGTGATAGACCCTAATCCGGTTGCGAACAGTCTGGAAGTTGGAGCGCCCAGATCTCTCTTTGCTTTCGGTACAGTGCTCTTTTTCAACAAGAAGAAGAAACTCAATATCAGATATTGCAGCTTCGAGATCTTGCTTAAGCTTTTCTTGCTTTAAGAAGCGCTTCCCAATCAGGCTAGCAGTAGCAGCGCCAATGGCCGTGGAGAGGATTGATCCAAATGCAGAGATAATGGCAGACTGAATCTCTGGGTTCATATAAAGAACTGACATGGCCAATGATTCGCGGTAAGTGAAGTTGGAACTGCTATTCAAGGGAGAGAGGCCAATGCTGCCAACTATGGGCGCTGAAATCACTGGCAGAACTTATCCCAGTAGCCTTGAGCACGTGCAAACCTCAGGCGAAGAGATGCTGCGAAATCCTTGCAGCTTCCGTCTCGGTCACCTAGCTGACCCTTCGCGAGTCCGCGAGCAGTGTAAGCAGATGCAAATCTTGGTTCGATACTGATGGCCTGATCGTAATCAGAAATTGCCCCCCGGTAATCGCCAAGCTCATCCTTCAAGATTGCGCGATTATTGTAAGCAATTGCATTGCGCGGTTTGATACTAATGGCCTGATCAAAATCGGCAATTGCATTCCGAGTGTCGCCTAGGAGGCGCTTCACGGCTCCGCGCTCACTGTAAGCATATTCATTGCGTGGGTTGATACCAATGGCCTGATCAAAGTCAGCAATTGCCCCTCGGTAATCACCAAGGCGACCCTTCGTGTGTCCGCGAGCAGCGTAAGCACGTGCATTGCGCGGTTTGATACTGATGGCCTGATCATAATCAGAAATTGCCCCCCGGTAATCGCCAAGGCGATCCTTCGCAACGGCGCGATTAATGTAAGCATTTGAATTGCGCGGGTCGATACTAATGGCCTGGTTGTAGTCGCCAATTGCTCCTTGAATGTCTTTTAAGCCTATCTTGGCGAGACCGCGTAAAAAGTAACCTGATGAACTCTGCTGCTGTGCCAGTGCCAGGGTGGAGAGCCGGATCATCTCTTGGTCCTGGCCTTTGGTTCCTACCAGCCACGCCTGGGCCAGATAGTCATCCGCAGTTCTGGCGGTGGCGGTGGCGACGTCAACTGGTGCACTACCGCTGGCTGCAGACATGGCCTGGGCGTAGTAGGCGATCGGCACGCCCTGGTTGGTGCCGGTCTTCACGGCAACGCCTTGTTGCTCGCTCATCTGCGCATCCGTTTCACCCTGGCCGTGGATGCCCACAACTTCGCCGCGGCTGTTGAAAACAGGGCCGCCGCTCATGCCGGGAAGTGTGGGGTTGGAATACAGCAGTTGATAGCCGTTGGGGATCACAACCTGTGCATTAGCGATCACTTGGCCATCAAGAAAGCGGAGCAGTCGGCTGGGAACTGCCGTGCTCGGCAGCGGAAAACCCGATATAAAAATGGCTCCACCCATCTGCACACTGCCCCGATCGCCGATGCGAGCGGTTTGGTAGGCCATGGTGCTGGAGAAGGTGAGCACCGCCAGATCCACATTGCTCAGTCGGCGGATGCTGCCTGCTTCCAGTGGATGCGGCCTTCCATCGGGCGTGTAGATCGCCAGCTCCTCGCCCGGGCGCTGAGCGCTCACCACATGCCAGGCGGTGAGCACGGTGTAGCGGTTGCCATCGCGCTGCATCAGCACCCCCGAGCCCTGGGTGGCACCTTCAATGCGCACCGTAATGGCTTGAGCGACCTTGGCGACTGCTTCTCCACTCTGTGCCTGGGCTGGTGCAGGGGAAACCAGCAGGGTGGCGCTGAAGACCGTAGTGCCCAGCAGCAGCGGTTGTGAGACAGGGAGGAGCACTGCAGCGACCAGTGCAGGTAGGCGGGGCATCGTGGCTT
This sequence comes from Cyanobium sp. BA20m-p-22, assembly GCF_024346275.1. Classification (NCBI taxonomy): domain Bacteria; kingdom Bacillati; phylum Cyanobacteriota; class Cyanophyceae; order Synechococcales; family Prochlorococcaceae; genus Cyanobium; species Cyanobium sp. BA20m-p-22. The sequence continues at coordinate 2,880 of NZ_JAGQCQ010000074.1, read as the reverse complement.
GGTCAATGGCTCGAGCAAACCTAAGACGCACATAGACTTTTCACATACTTGGCGCTCAAGCGCCACTACTTCTGAGAAGGGGGCGTGGTGGCTATGGAGGTTATTGGCACACCTTCGGAAGATATCTTTGCGCAACGGGCGACCCAAGTGATGCGGACTTGCGCGTATCTTCACAAGCTCCATATCGGTCACCAAGCTGTAACTTCGCAAGCCCTCGAGCACCCCAAGCATTAGCATGTTGCGGATTGATGGCAATCGCTTGGTTGTAGTCAGCAATTGCTCCTTGCTTATCGCCTAAGTCATCTTTGGCATTGCCGCGGTTGTAGTAGGCTTTAAAATGTTGAGGATTGATGGCAATCGCTTGGTTGTAGTCAGCAATTGCTCCTTGCTTATCGCCTAAATCACGCTTGATATTGCCGCGGTTGTTGTAGGCTTGAGCAAGTTGCGGATTGATGGCAATCGCTTGGCTGTAGTCAGCAATTGCTCCTTGCTTGTCGCCTAAGTCATTCTTGGCATAAGCACGATTGAAATACGCCTCTGCACTCTGCCTGATTGCCAAAGCCTGGGTTGCCAATCTGATGACCTCCTGCTCGCTTCCTTTTTTACCTGATAACCCCTTGGCTTGGGCAAGGTAGTCATCAGCCGTGAGCGCCTGGGCGGAAGAAGTAGTAACAGCTTCGCCAGAAGCGTATTGCTTATAATAACTAATAGGCATGCCTTGATTGGTGCCAGTTGCGATTGCCTTGCCACTGCTTTCACTGATTTGGTCTGCTTTTTCTGCTTTGCCGTGAATGCCAACAAGCCGCCCCTGAGCATTGAGCACAGCGCCACCACTAACACCTGGCAACGTCTGGTTGTCATAAAGCAGTTGGTATCCGTCAGGTATCGCAACCATCGCATTGGCAATCACGTCGCCCTTCATAAAGCGGAAAACACGACTTGGCACCGCAGAAGTCGGCAACGGGTAGCCCGACACATAGATGCTGCTGCCACTACTCACGCTTTTTACATCACCAACTGATGCCACTTCATAGGAGCTTGAGCTTGTAAAGGTCAGCACTGCCATGTCCACCTGTCCCAACCGCTTGATGCTTCCCTGCTCTAGCTTGTACCTTTGCCCATCAGGCGTGTAGATATCCAGCTCTTCTCCAGGGCGCTGCCCGCTCACCACGTGCCAGGCAGTCAGCACGGTGTAGCGGTTGCCATCACGCTTCACCAGCACACCGGAGCCCTGGGTGGCGCCTTCTATACGAACGGTGATGGTCTGGGCAACCTTGGCAACTGCTTCTGCACTCTGTGCCATGGCGGGTGCCTGGACTAGCAGAATTGCAGATGTGGGAATGGCTGCACTCAGAAGCAGGGGTTGAGCGGCAGGAAGGAACAGAGCCGCGACTAAAGAAGATAAGCGACGTATCTTAGCTTGTAATTTGACCATAGCAAACCTATCATTACACAATAAAGTTCAACGGAGTCCTGGCCTTTCACTAGCAGGCAGCCGATAGGCTCGGGGCAGCCTGCTCGGCGGGGTGGGTGAAGCAGGATCATGTGAGGCGCATGGGCTTCATGCCCTTTTAATATTGAATCCCATAGCGTGACTACCGATTATGAATCCGGCAGCCATCGTCTCCCTCACGCAGTCGTGCATCGTCAGACATCGTAATGAGAGACATGATATTGGGCAAATTATAGCCAACTTTTTGGCTGCCTGGTGCGCATGGGAAGCCTTAAGAACACGCTTCATAAGGGTGATCATCCACAAGCAAGGATGGCTGATTAATGATGCCGACGCCGCTCTGAAGATCGTCAGACTGAGCAGCACGCAAAGCGCAGTCTGGCTGTTGTTACGACTTGGATTGACAGAACCGAGCCAATGGCGAGGGGAAAGTGGCCAGACCTGGAGGGTTCTACTCTCTATAGAACCTCTACGACATCGGCTTACTCATGGTTTTCAAACCGCCGACCCAAAACTCATCTTGGTAGCAACAGAAGTTATTCTAGCGGCCCTCACGAACCAGCATTGGCTTGAAAGCCTGGAGGTGCCTGTCTGCGACAAGCGGAAATCACAAAATAAGCTTGGATCTATTATGTCACCTCGCACCACTCTTTCCAATAACCATAGACGCTCGAGGCAGGAATTATTTCAGATACTAGAAGTTAGCGAGGGGATTTCGAAATCCACTCTTCCGTCACTAAGCCAACTTCAAAGACGTGCCGAAAAGATGAAAGGAGTATCACCTTCGTCAACTGCCAGCAGCATAGATATTTGATGATGCCAGCAGCTGATAGAGAAAGCCTTTTTGCACCTCTCCCTCAGGCAAGGATGCCATCGAACCAGCCGAGCAGCTCGAACCTCGGGGAATGCACGATCGGCAAGCAGGGTGATGGCAAAGAAATCAGCCAGGAGCTGATCGGCCGTCTCCAGCCGAGCAATCGAGACCTCAGTGCTGACACTGGCGCTGTGGGATGCTCCAGCGTTCGCCAAACGAGCGGGACGGCTCTGCCATGGGCCACCTGATCACAACGCTCCGATGGCAGCAGGTTGCGGCGATGGCAGGGGTGCCCATGTTGGCCGCCGCGACGACTGCGCAACCCAACGCGCCTGGCTTTGGTGCTGCCACTACCAGCACCACCGCCAAATCCCTCTGGCCGGGTCAATCACTGGAGGGCGGCTTGGAGGAATTACGCGAGCTGCGACCTCTCTGCTCCTCCAGCTGGGCGACAAGGGCGGCCAGTGCAAACAGCTGAACGATGAGCTGCTTGCCCGGTGTCAACTACGTAGGCGGGTCGCGTCAATTACGTAGGCGGGTAGGAGCCCCCACCCCCCTGCCATGGCAGGGGGGTGGGCCGCGCTTTTGCTGGGGCCGGTTGGCGGGTAATTGA
>NZ_JAGQCQ010000073.1:0-12658 GCF_024346275.1 Cyanobium sp. BA20m-p-22 | reverse complement strand
TGTGCGTCACCGGCGTGAGCGGTAGCGGCAAGAGCACCCTGGTGAACGAGCTGCTGCATCCGGCGCTGGAGCACCAGCTGGGTATGAAGGTGCCCTTCCCGGCCGGCCTGGGGGAGTTGCGCGGCATCAAGGCGATCGACAAGGTGATCGTGATCGACCAATCGCCGATCGGGCGCACCCCCCGCTCCAACCCCGCCACCTACACCGGAGCCTTTGATCCGATTCGCCAGGTGTTTGCGGCCACGGTGGAGGCCAAGGCCCGGGGTTATCAGGTGGGGCAGTTCAGCTTCAACGTCAAGGGTGGCCGCTGTGAGGCTTGCGGCGGCCAGGGCGTAAATGTGATCGAGATGAACTTCCTGCCGGATGTCTATGTTCAGTGCGATGTCTGTAAGGGGGCCCGCTATAATCGCGAAACCCTCCAGGTGACCTACAGGGGCCACACGATCGCCGATGTTCTGGAGATGACGGTGGAGCAGGCCGCCGATGTGTTCTCAGCTATCCCCCAGGCGGCCGATCGGCTGCGCACCCTGGTGGATGTGGGCCTGGGCTACGTGAAGCTGGGCCAGCCGGCACCCACCCTCTCCGGCGGTGAGGCCCAGCGGGTCAAGCTGGCCACTGAACTCTCCAAGCGGGCCACCGGCAAGACCCTCTACCTGATCGACGAGCCCACCACCGGCCTGAGCTTTTTTGATGTGCACAAGCTGATGGATGTGATGCAGCGCCTAGTAGACAAGGGCAACTCGATCCTGGTGATTGAGCACAACCTCGATGTGATCCGCTGTGCCGATTGGATCGTTGATCTGGGCCCCGAAGGTGGCGACAAGGGGGGCGAGATCGTGGTTTGTGGCACCCCAGAAGAGGTGGCTGAGCATCCCACCAGTCATACCGGCCGCTATCTCAAGCAGGTGTTGGAGCAGCATCCGCCGGAGCTGGTGCTGGCCTGATAAGAGAGGGTCTAAGGATTACGTCATCCTGTTACAACAATATTATTTATGACGAAGTCATAATTGCTTTGCCAGGGTTGCTACTATGGTGGAGTTATTATTTTTCCATTGGCTAATGGCTTACATCCTTACCCATTTCTGGCCAGGTGCGACGGAACAGCAGTATCGGGATGAAGTCGCAGCTGTTCATCCAAAGGGTGGCTTGCCAAAGGGGCAGCTCCATCACGCAGCTGGAGCAGTCGATGGTGGTGTGTTGATTGTGGCAATTTGGGACTCCAAGGAGTCATCGGATCGCTTTGTTGCCGACGTGCTGATGGCCCATGTGCCTGAACCTGGTGGTTTCTCCGGCAAGCCGGAAGAGCGGGCCGCTGAATGCTTTAATTTTATTTCCCAATAGCGCGCTCTCAATAGTTAGATCTTTGATCAGGGCAAATTCTGGGCTTGGGAACATAGACAAGCCCTTTTCTTTGAATTTTATTGATATTCCCCCAGGGTCTCGTTGAACCGAGGGAAGATCAGGGTTCCGGTTCTTGGCTGGCAACACCGGCGTATTCGCTATTGGCGTCGGGCATCCAGTAGCTCAGATCGTTGTGCCAGAACAGCCGGCCGGGTAACTGGCCGGTGCTGAGCTTGGTGCTGGCCATGGCCGTTACCAGCTGGCCCAGCTCCAGAGGGGAGAGATCGGTCTTGATGTCGTTGCCGGCAACCTTGAGCAGCTCGGGCAGGCGGGTCAGGGTGGCTGGCTGGGCCAGCTTGCGAAACACCTCGGCCAGCACGAGTTTCTGCCGCTCCATCCGGCCCAGGTCACCCAGTTCGTCGTGGCGGAAGCGCAGGAAGCCCTCGAGCTGCTCCCCCCTGAGCACCTGGCGGCCCGGATAGAGGTCGATGTAGAGGTTCTGGGCGTTGTCGACGTAGTACATCCGCTTGGGCACATCCACTTCGACGCCACCGAGGGCTGCCGCCAGGTGCTCCACCGCCCGCAGGTTCACCCGCACATAGCGATCAACCGGGGCGTCCAGCAGGTTGGCCAGTTCCTGCTTCAGAGCATCCATGCCGCCGAAGGCGTAGAGGGCATTGGCTTTGACGATGCCGAATTCGCTCGACTCCACGAAGGTGTCCCGGGGCACCTGGGTGAGCTGGGTGGTGCCGTCCTTGAGCTGCACCGTGAACATCACATCGGTGTTTTCGCCGACCTTGTCGGTGCCGATCACCAAGATGCGACGGTTGGCGAAGGCGAAGGGGTTGATCAGCCCGCTGAGCTGCTGGGGCCCTTGCAGCAGGGCGGCCATGGCTCCCGTGGCTAGCTGGGGCAGGGGGCCAGCCAGGCCGTAGCCCAGGGCAATCCCAAGGGCAAAGGGCAGCAGGGGCGGCCGGCGCCGCTTGGCCGGTTGGGGGGATTTGCGGCGGCTGCGCAGGTCGGTCACCCCAGGCGCGCTGCGGCTGTCGCCGTCGCTGCGACGCTGGCGGAGTGGGGCCTGGCTCATGGTTGCTTTTGCTGAATGCACCATAAGGGCCAAATCCCTTGCCCACCAGGCGCTGAGGGCCGCAGAGATGGTTGGCACCCGGCACAATCAGAATGGTTGACTTCTATCCAGGGACACGCAGATGGGTTGGCCTTTGGGTTTCAGTACAGCCGGCGACGCGGCCAATGGCCTGCTGTTTGGCTGGGACATTGCCACATTGCAGAAATGGGCCCTGATCTACCTGGGTCTTTCCTCCCTGGCCTTTGTGGTGGTGTGGGTGGTGGGCTATCTGCGGCGCAACTGATCCCCAGGTTGGGCGTTGCCAGCTCAGTTCAGCAGGGTGAGCTGGCGTACGGGTGATTCCTCGTTGATGAAGCCGTAGGCCTCAAACACGCTGGGATCCGGGTGGGTGATGTGTTGGCCGTCGCTGTGCCGCTCAAGCTGGAAACCCTCGGTAGCCATGCGGCGCATCAGGGCGGCCGCCTCTTCAAAGCGGGCGGCCATGGCAGAGAGGCTGGCGCAGTCTGAGCTGAGGCCGGTGTCCTTCCAGGTGAAGTAGGCCATGGGATCGGGGGAGGGGGCAGGGTTCAGGGCAGCAGCACCAAACCCAGTCCCACCAGTAGCAGGCTGGCGATCCAGAAACGGATCACCACGGTTTGCTCGCCCAGCCCCCCCAGCTCGAAGTGGTGGTGCAGAGGGGCCATCTTGAACAGGCGCCGGCCCTGGCCGGTGGCTGGGTCTTTGGTGGCCTTGAACACCCACACCTGCAGGATCACCGACAGCGATTCCGCCAGGAAGACCCCACCCATCAGCAACAGCGGCCAGAGGCTGTTGGCAAGCAGGGCCACGGCACTGAGGGCTGCCCCCATCGCCAGGGAACCGGTGTCGCCCATGAACAGGCGGGCCGGATGGCGGTTGTGGGCCAGAAAGCCCAGCCAGCAGCCGGCCATCGCGGCGCAGAAGCCCGCCAGGGAGGCATCGCCCCCGTGGCCGCGCAGCATCAGTTGCAGCCCCATGCCTGTGAATACCACGGCGCCGCAGCCTGCCGCCAGGCCGTCGAGCCCATCGGTGAGGTTGGTGGCGTTGCTTTCGGCCATGAAGACAAACAGGCCCAGGGGCCAGATCAGCAAGCCGATCGGCAGCACCCAACCCAGGGGCAGGGCGATGTCCCCAGCATCGGCCCCGCCCAGCCACTGGCCCAGGCCAGCCCAGATAAGAAAAAGCGTGGCCGCAAGGGCTTGCAGCAGCAGCTTGGCCCGGGCGGTCAGGCCCTTGTTGGTCTGGCGGGTGAGGCTGCGCCAGTCGTCAATGGCTCCGATTGCCATGAAGGCCAGGGTGACGGCCGCCACCGCCACCAGGCGCGGATCGCCTGGTGTGATCAGGCCGCCCACCAGGACGCCCACGGGCACCACCAGCAGGCCCCCCATGGTGGGAGTGCCCGCCTTGATCCTGTGGCCCTGGGGACCCTCTTCCCGGATCACCTGGCCCAGTTTGAGCCGCTGCAGCCGCGGCACCCCCCAGGCGGTGACGCCTCCACTGACCAGGGCGGCCAGCAGCAGCGGCGCGGAGAGCTGGAGGGAGCGGCTGTGCCAGTCGCTCAACAGACAGGCCAGAAGCAGGATGCCGCCGAGCAGCAAGGCCATGGGCTGACTGCCGGAACCTGGAGACACCACCACCAACTTCAGTCTTCCCAGTTTTCGTCCTGTTGTTCGTCGTCCTTGTTGTAGTCCTCTTTCTCACCCATCAATGCCGAGAGTTCCTCCTCTTCCACCGTGCTCACGTCGGTGCTGGCGGTTTCCTCGTCAGCCACCAGGCGCCCGCTGCTCTCCAGCCAGCTCAGCAGGTCGGGCTCATCTCGCAGGGGCAGCACCGGTGCCGGCTCGCTGCGGCCGTAGCGCGTCAGCGAAGGGTTGATGCTGTCGAGCCGGCTACTGCCACTGGTTGCCAGGTTGCTCATGAAGGGGCTGCGCTTGACAAGTCCAATCCATCACCATAGCGGTGTAGAGGATGGAATTCATGAAACTGGCTGGAGTGGCGCGCCTCTGGAGTCTGGCCCTGGCCCTCAGTGCCCTGCTGGCTGCAGCGGGTCAGCGCTGGCCGGCGCCCTTGCCCCTGCAACCTGCCCTGGTGTGGTTGTTGGTGCTTCTGCCGCCGCTGGCCCTGGGGCTGTGGTTGCTCACCCACTGGTCCCTGCCCGACCCCGACAGGGGAGAATTGAATGACTGAGCACGGGAGTGGCTGGATGGGTCGGGCTAAGAAGGCGGTGCTGGCCTATTCCGGTGGGGTGGACACCAGCGTCTGCATCCCCTATCTGAAGCAGGAATGGGGCGTGGAGGAGGTGATCACCTTCGCGGCCGACCTGGGCCAGGGGGATGAGCTGGAGCCGATTCGCCGCAAGGCGCTCGAGTCCGGTGCCAGCCAGTCGATTGTGACTGACCTGATCGAACCCTTCATCACCGAATTCGCCTTCCCGGCGATCCGGTCCAATGCTCTCTACGAGGGGCGCTATCCCCTCAGCACGGCCCTGGCCAGGCCCCTGATCGCCCGCCGGCTGGTGGAGATCGCCCGCGAGGTGGGTGCCGATGCGGTGGCCCACGGCTGCACCGGTAAGGGCAACGACCAGGTGCGTTTCGATGTGACTATCGGCGCCCTGGCCCCCGATCTCAAGGTGCTCACGCCGGCGCGGGAGTGGGGCATGAGCCGGGAGGAAACGATCGCCTACGGCGAGCGCTGCGGCATCCCCTCGCCGGTGAGCAAGAAGTCGCCCTATTCGATCGACCTCAACCTGCTGGGCCGCTCGATCGAGGCCGGCCCCCTCGAAGACCCCAACGTGGAGCCGCCCGAGGAGATCTATGCCCTCACCGTGAGTGTGGATGCGGCTCCGGATCAGCCCCAGCTGGTGGAGATCGGTTTTGAGCAGGGCAACCCGGTGAGCATCGATGGGGTTCGCCTCGATCCAGTGAGCCTGATCCGCCGCGCCAACGCCCTGGCCGGCAGCCATGGCTTCGGCCGGCTCGACATGATCGAGAACCGGGTTGTGGGCATCAAGAGCCGGGAGATCTACGAAACCCCTGGGCTGCTGCTGCTGATCAAGGCCCACCAGGAGCTCGAGAGCCTTACCCTGGCGGCCGATGTGCTGCGCAGCAAGCGCCAGCTCGAGCAGCAGTGGGCCGACCTGGTGTATCAGGGCCTCTGGTATGGGCCGCTCAAGGACGCCATCGATGGCTTCATCGACCGGACCCAGATCGCGGTAAATGGCACCGTGCGGATCAGGCTTCACAAGGGCAACGCCACCGTGGTGGGGCGCAGCAGTAGCAGCGACAGCCTCTACGTGCCCTCCATGGCCACCTACGACGCCGGCGATCAGTTCGACCACCGGGCTGCCGAGGGCTTCATCTATGTCTGGGGCCTGCCCACCCGCCTCTGGGCTGCCCGCCGGCGCTAGGCAGCACTGCTCTGGTCTGCCAGTCCAAAGGCGTGGCGCAGGGCCCGGCGCAGCCGGGGTCTTTCCTGTTGCTGCGGCAGCAGCACTGGTTGGGGAGCCGCGCCGACGCCAGGTTGGAGTTGATGCAGGTGTTGGCGCAGCACGGTATTTTCGCTGAGCAGCCGCTGTTGCTGCTCGAGCAGGGGCTGCAGCCGCTGCCGGAATTTGTTCTCAAAAACGTTGGGAAGGTCTTCGAGCAGGGCCTGCATCGCCTGCAGCTCCTCCCGGGTTCTGGCCAGCTCCCGCTCCAGTTGCTGGGGAGATAGCCCCAGCGTATCCGGTTCGATTTGGCTGGGATCCGGCTCCATGGCCCGAGGTTACGCTTCTGCGGGAAGCATTACAAGCTGGGCCAGATCCCGGTCCGAATTGCGTGTCAGCTCGCGAGCCGAATCACACTGGTGCCGGTTCCATCGGGGCAGCTTCGCTGGCGGCCCCTGGCAGGGTGCGGGGAGCGGGCATGGGCCCATCCTGCTTGACCGTGAGATAGCGAATCACGTCCTCGGAGAGCCGCATCGCCCGCTCGAGTGGGCCCACCTGTTGGCCGTCGCCGTTGTGGTTGAGCTGGACGTAGATGCCTTCGCGGTGCTTGGCGATCGTGTAGGCGAGCCGGCGCTTGCCGCGCATCTGGCAATCCAGCACCTCGCCGCCGGATTCGGTGACCAGATCGCGGTACTTGGTGACATGGCTCTCCACCTCTTCCTCCGGAATGTCCGGACGAAGGATGTACATGGTCTCGTAATAGGGCTGCGTCATGGTCGCTTGGGGTTGGCGCCTCAGGGTTTGGGGCAGCGGCCAGCGGGCTGGGGCCCACCGGCGACGGATCCATCACCTTACAGCTGCATTCGCACCGCCTCAGACAGGCTGGGAATGTCGGCATCCTTGCCCCGCAGGTTTTGGACCACCGCGAAGGAAACCAGCACCAGGGCGCCCAGGAAGACCGTGTTGCTGAGGGTCTTGCCGATGAAGTCGAGGGAATTGAGCTGGAACACCTGAAAGGCCAGGCTGATCAGCACTATCACGATGTCCACCAGGATCGCCTGGAGCACGTTGAAGCGGATCAGGTAGGGCACCCGGCTGTTGCGCACCACCGCCAGGAACAGCACCAAGAACAGCACTAGGCCGCCAAAGGGCACCGCCTGCTCCAGCAGGGCGATGGGCAGGATCGGCACCCCCAGCCACTGCAGGGCCGGGAACAGGCCAAACAGGTTGCGGCCGAAGGGGAAGGCGTCGCTCCAGGGCAGCAGGTAGGCCAGGGCTGCCAGCAGCCTTTGCCAGATCGGGGGAGCCTGCATGGCCTGGGTGGTGCCGGATTCGCCAAGGCTAAGGGCCGGTGCCTGGTGGGGAGAGTTGGGCCAGGGCCGCGGCCCGCATCGCCGCCACCGGCACGACCTCGATACCGCTCCACTGGCGCAGGGCGGCGGCCCCCTGTTGCACCAGCATCTCCAGGCCGTCCAGGGCTTCGCAGCCCCGGGCGGCGGCGGCCGCGAGCAGGGCAGTGGGACGGGGGGTGTAGATGAGGTCGTAGACGCAGCTTTGCGGCGGCAGCGCCTCCAGCTCGACGGGGCTGAGTGGGCAGCGGCCGGCGGCCCCTGGGTCGCTGGCTGAGGCCATGCCCACCGGAGTGGTGTTGACCACCAGGCGGGCCTCGGCTAGGGCGCTCTCTAGCCCGGTGCTTTGGCAGGGCTGGGTGCTTTGGGGTTGCCAGGTGAGCGCCTCGACCTGGGGTGCCCAGCTGCGGCAGCTGGCCAGGAGGGCCTGCTGCTTGGCGGCGTTGCGGCCAGCCACCTCGATGCTGCCGCAACCCAGCTCCACCAGGGCGGCCACCACGGCCCGGGCACTGCCGCCGCAGCCCAGCACCACGGCCCGCTTGCCCTGCCAGTCGCGCCCGCCGGCCCGCAGGGGAGCCAGGAAACCAGCCACATCGGTGTTGTCGCCCCGCCAGCCCCCCTGCGGATGGCGCACCAGGGTGTTCACCGCGCCCAGCCGCTCGGCCAGGGGTGAGAGGGTGCGGCACAGCCCGGCAACGGCTTGCTTGTGGGGCAGGGTGACGTTGAGGCCGCGGCAATCGACGGCCTCCAGCCCCCGCAACACCGCCTCCAGCTGGTCGGCGGCGGCGGGCATGGCCAGGTACACCCAGTCAAGGCCCAGCTCCGCCAGGGCGGCGTTGTGCATGGCCGGCGAGAGGGAATGGTGCACCGGGTTCCCCAGAACCCCAGCTAGGGCAGTGTGTCCGGAAATCGATGGGGTCATGGCGAAAGGGGCGGTGCTTGGGCCTGTTCGGGAACCACACCTCGCCTGGAAAGGCCCTGGTTGCTGAAGATGTTTCCAGATCGTTTCATTCACCGCAAGGAGGTGGGAATCCATGGGCAAGGTTGTTGGTATTGACCTCGGCACTACGAATAGCTGTGTCGCCGTGATGGAGGGCGGCAAGCCAACTGTGATAGCCAACGCCGAAGGGTTCCGCACGACCCCTTCTGTGGTGGCCTACACCAAAAACCAAGATCAGTTGGTGGGCCAGATCGCCAAGCGTCAGGCGGTGATGAATCCCGAAAACACTTTCTATTCGGTCAAGCGCTTCATCGGCCGTCGGGTTGATGAGGTTAACGAAGAGTCGAAGGAAGTGAGCTACGGCGTCGAGAAGGCGGGCTCCAACGTCAAGGTGAAGTGCCCGGTGCTGAACAAGCAGTTTGCCCCCGAGGAGGTGAGTGCCCAGGTGCTGCGCAAGCTGGCGGAAGACGCCGGCAAATACCTCGGTGAAACCGTCACCCAGGCGGTGATCACCGTTCCCGCCTATTTCAACGACTCCCAGCGCCAGGCCACCAAGGATGCCGGCAAGATCGCCGGCCTCGAGGTGCTGCGCATCATCAACGAGCCCACTGCGGCGGCCCTTGCCTACGGCCTCGACCGCAAGAGCAATGAGCGCATCCTGGTGTTCGACCTGGGCGGCGGCACCTTCGACGTGTCGGTGCTGGAAGTGGGGGATGGCGTGTTCGAAGTGCTCTCCACCTCCGGTGACACCCACCTGGGCGGCGATGACTTCGACAAGGTGATCGTCGACTATCTGGCTGACAATTTCAAGGCCAATGAGGGCATTGACCTGCGCCAGGACAAGCAGGCCCTGCAGCGCCTCACCGAGGCTGCCGAGAAGGCCAAGATCGAGCTCTCCAGTGCCACCCAGAGCGAGATCAACCTGCCGTTCATCACCGCCACTCCCGAGGGCCCCAAGCACCTCGACCTCAACCTCACCCGCGCCAAGTTTGAAGAGCTGGCCTCCAAGCTGATTGATCGCTGCAGGGTGCCGGTGGAGCAGGCCCTCAAGGACGCCAAGCTCAAGTCGGCCGAACTCGATGAGATCGTGATGGTGGGCGGCTCCACCCGCATCCCCGCGGTGTTGGAGCTGGTCAAGCGGGTCACCGGCAAGGACCCCAACCAAACTGTCAACCCTGACGAGGTAGTGGCCGTGGGGGCCGCCATCCAGGGTGGCGTGCTGGCAGGTGAGGTGAAGGACATCTTGCTGCTGGATGTCACACCGCTCTCCCTGGGGGTGGAAACCCTCGGTGGGGTGATGACCAAGATGATCACGCGCAACACCACCATTCCCACCAAAAAGTCCGAGACCTACTCCACGGCGGTGGACGGCCAGACCAACGTGGAGATCCACGTGCTCCAGGGCGAGCGCGAGATGGCCAGCGACAACAAGTCGCTCGGCACTTTCCGCCTCGACGGCATCCCGCCTGCTCCCCGGGGCGTGCCCCAGATCGAAGTCACCTTCGATATCGATGCCAACGGCATCCTCAGCGTCACCGCCAAGGACAAGGGCAGCGGCAAGGAGCAGAGCATCTCGATCACCGGCGCTTCCACCCTCAGTGAAAACGAGGTGGAGAAGATGGTGAAGGATGCCGAAACCAACGCCAGCGTCGACAAGGAGAAGCGCGAGCGTATTGACACCAAGAACCAGGCCGAAACCCTCGTTTACCAGGCCGAAAAGCAACTTGGCGAGCTGGGCGACAAGGTGGGTGCCGAGGACAAGGCCAAGGTGGAGGCTTCCTCCACCAAGCTCAAGGAGGCCATTGCCAAGGAAGATTTCGACGCCATGAAGTCGGAACTCGAAACCCTGCAACAGGCCCTCTATGCCGCCGGTGCCGCCGTCTACCAGCAGGCCGGCGCGGCCGGAGCCACCCCTAGTGGCAACGGCAACGCTGCCGCCAGCGATGGGGCCAGCGGCGCGGCCAGTGACGACGTGATCGACGCCGAGTTCACCGAGAGCAAATAGGGCCCTAGGGCTTGATGAAGAGGGAGCCTGGCCTCAGGCTCCCACGCCGGCCAGGGCTGCCTTCGCCTTGGTGACCACGCCCGCTGGTAGTGGGATGTAGCCGAGCCCAGGGGCCTGGCGCTGGGCGCCATCGCTGAGGGCGTAATTGATCGTGCGCTGAAGGGCGGCAAGTTTTGCGCCGTTGCCGCTCCGGTAGAGCAGCACCCAGGTGAAGGTGACGATCGGGTAGCCGGCGCTGGGATTCGGATCGCTGCCGGTGAGATCGGCCCCAAGGTCGATTGTGGCCAGGGCCTGGCTGGCAGCGGCAGCATCGGGTAGGGCAAAGCTGCCGCTACGGTTTGCGATGGCGGCGGCTTGCAGCACGCCCCGCACATAGGCCGCTTCCACGTAGCCGATGCTGCCCTTGGTTTGCAGCATGGTGGCGGCGACTCCCTCGTTGCCCTTGGCCCCCACGCCGGTGGGCCAATTCACCGATTTGCCGACGCCGGGCCCGTTCTTCCAGCTGGGGCTGAAGGCGGCCAGGGAATTGGTGAAGTTGTAGGTGGTGCCGGAGCCATCGGAGCGCACCACCACCTGGATTGGTTGGTTGGCGCAGCCGAGCTCCTGGAAGTTGGTGATCTTGCCCTCGAAGATCTGCACCAGTTGGGCCTGGCTGAGCTTGAGGCTGCAGCTGGGCAGGTTGTAGGCAACGGCGATGGCGCCTGCGGTGAGTGGAAGTTGCACCACCCCTCGCTGGATCTTTGCGGCCTCGCGCGCATCTAGGGGTTTGTCACTGGCGGCAAAATCCACCGTGCCTGCCTCAAACTGGCGCACGCCGGCGCCGGAACCCACCGACTGGTAGTTGACCCGGATCCGTTCCCTGGCGGCCAGGTCTGCAAACCAGCGCTGGTAGAGCCCCGCCGGAAAGCTGGCTCCTGCCGCCTGCAGGATTTGGCTGGTGCCCCCGCCGGGGGATACGCCGCAACCACTGAGGCCAACCAGGCCGAGGGCTGCCCCCACCATTGCGCGTGAACCAAAACGGATGAGGGCCATGAGGGGCAGCTGGAGTGGGCTTGGTGGCCAAGGGTCAGGCCAAGCCGGGCAGGTTAGGGCTTGATTAAGAAGGGGCCTCCAGCTGCTGCGCCACCCACTCCGCCGTCGCTGGCGCCAGCAGCAGGCCGTTGCGGTAATGGCCGCTGGCCAGCACCAGCCCAGGTTCCAGCTGTTCCAGCAAGGGGGCCGGGCGACCGATCGGGTGGGGCCGGTGGCCCTGCCAGTGCCTGACCAGCTGGGCCTGCCGCAGCCAGGTGGGCGCTGCGCCGCCTAGTTCCCGCAGGGCGGCCAGGGCGTCTGGATCGGCCCGGCAGCCCGGCTCTAGGGTTGCCCCCAGCCACAGCCGCTCGCCCTGGGCTTGGCTGGGGGGGCGTGGCACCAGGTTCAGCCCCTGCCACACCACGGCGCCTGGCCAGGCCGGGCTGGCGCCCCAGTGGGTGCCAGGGGGAAGCTCGAGCTCGAGGGCCTGGCCCAGCACCGGCTCCAGGGGCAGGAAGTGATCGAGCGGTTTCAGCAGGCCGGCGCTGGCCACCCCTGCCGAGAGCACCACTGCTTCGGCCTGCAGGGCCTGGCCGGCCTGGGTGTGCACCGTCCACTGGCCGGATCGGCGCTCCAGCCTTGCGGCTGCCTCCCCGCAGGTTTGGATTCCGAGCCTCCGCCCATCCCCCAGCAGCGCCTGCAGGGCCGGGCCCGGATCCAGTTGGCCGTCGGCGGGGGAATAGAGCCCGCCGATGGCCCCGTCCGGTAGGGCTGGGCTCAGGTCGGCGAGCCGCTGACGGCTCCAGAGCTCCAGCGGGATGGCCTGGCGCTGGCGCTCGAATTGGAGCCGCTGCTGGCGCTCCAGGTCGGTGGGGCTGCTGGCCAGGATTAGCAGCCCTGGCTGCCAGGCCAGCGGCCAGCCATGCTCCCCCAGCTCCTGGCGCCAGCGGCCCCAGAGGTGCAGGCTGCGCTGGCGCAGCCGCCAGGCCCGGCCACTGCTGCGCTGGAACACGTGGGCCATCACAACCCCCAGGGCGGCCCAGCTGCCTGCGGTTGGATCGGGGGCCCCGTTTAGACAGGGATCGAGCAGCTGCACCTGGTGGCCACGGCCCTGGAGCAGCCAGGCGCAGGAACGGCCCACCAGGCCCGCGCCGATCACAATCACCGAGCGCGGACTGGTGGCCCTGGGGCTTGGCTGGATCAGGCCTGTTTCAGGTCTTGCTGCACCTGGGCAGGCAGCACCTGGGCGTAGAGGCCGAAGCCACTGGCCACCTTGATATAGGCCTTGCGCAGCTTGTCGCCGTCCTGGAGCTTGGCGGCCTCATCGAGTTGGGCAAAGGCTGTTTTCAAGGCTGAGGCGCGCTTCTCGGCCTCGGGGCGGTCGGCGGGCAGCAGCCTTTGGTTGATGTAGCTCATTTCCCGGCCCACTTCCTGCATCGGGCCGTGGATCAAGTTGGCGGTGAAGACCCAGTTGCGATCATTT
>NZ_JAGQCQ010000072.1:0-12836 GCF_024346275.1 Cyanobium sp. BA20m-p-22 | reverse complement strand
CAATCGCCACCGCCAGGGTGCGGAATAGGGTCGCCATACCTGCATCAACGCCCTGCACCCCAACCTTGATCAACAAGGCAGTGAGGGCCCCGAAAAAAGCCGCCGCCGAGGCCCAAAGCTGCCAGTTCTGCACGGTGCCTAATGCTTTGGGGTAGAAGATGCCAAGGATAGGGAGATGCGAAGTGCAACAAGGGCCTTACGCACGAATCCTCAAGCCAAGCTGAGCTTCCCAACTGGAGAATAATGCATTAGCCCACTCGTCATACGAACCGTTAGCAATGTTGCCATCATGGCTATGGCAAGGCTCGGAGAATTATCCGGAATAAAGAAAGGATCAGTTTTTGCGTGTTTGACTACCTTGATTGTAATTGTAATATGGACCGGCTCCACTCTTGCAGCCCCTCCAGGCCACTTGCATCGAGTGCATAGGTAAGCCTTTAAAATTATAGCCAAGCCCAACTTCGGTGGAAAATCGCGGGCTGGAATGCTCGGTGAAGGACCCGAGCAAGCCTGTTCCTACAAGGCCAATTGGCCAAATCGCGCCCACACCAGCAGTCGCATGGGGCCCAAAGGGGCCTCCCCTTGCGGCGGGAGAAGCCTCTTCTATTGGATCCTGCTCTGCACAGTGGGGGCACATACAAAAGGGGCCATGCAACAAGCTATAAATAACAAAGAAATCCGCTTACTCACGCCTGGCGTAGGGCTTGTAGGGTAATAATGCTCATGACACACAGTAAGATATGGGCGAGGGCTTAAGAGTGACGACGGAGCACCATGCCTACTTTTGACTTATATGTCTAAATATATAAAAGCCGCTATTACAAAACAGGGTACGCCTAAATCTGCCATCATTCAGCCGCATTCATGAATCAGGCATAACATCAGATGGTGCCGGTGAATGATAGACAGAGGCTATCCTCTGGACCGTTTTGATTCCACTTTTAACAATTTCGTCAATGGCTCCCAACTGATTATCC
Source organism: Cyanobium sp. BA20m-p-22 (assembly GCF_024346275.1). Taxonomy (NCBI): domain Bacteria; kingdom Bacillati; phylum Cyanobacteriota; class Cyanophyceae; order Synechococcales; family Prochlorococcaceae; genus Cyanobium; species Cyanobium sp. BA20m-p-22. The sequence continues at coordinate 11,859 of NZ_JAGQCQ010000072.1, read as the reverse complement.
GCGGAGAGATAGCTCACTAAGGCCTCCACAATGCTGGCATAGAAAGAAACCCCATTGCCATAACTACCTGAGGATCGCACCAAACCGCCACGCACCGAATCGCTGACACGCGTCAACATCACTGCGAGTTGCTGGCCCTGCAGATCCTTTAGCAATCCCGAGAGGGCCTCCGCGCTTGGTGCGTCAAGATCATTGGTGGCAGCGAGGTCTATCAAGACGGCTCTCAGAGGCCCTGAACTTGCTTGCACCTCGTGGAGGATAGCTTCGCGAAGCCCCTCAGCATTGGCAAAGAAGATACCGTTGTTCGGCCGAAGCATCAGCAGTCCTGGAAATGTCTGAGTTGCAAGATTAAGGCGGATATCAGTGAATTCAAAGCGATCATTTACGCGACCTAGCACGGCCAGGCATGGCTGACTACTGCGCCAAACAAGCATAAACAATGAGCAGGCAACAGAAAGCAGCAACGCCTCCATAGTCTCCAGCGTCAAAACAGCGAAAAAGGTTAAACTTGAAAGTACAAGCAGTTCTATGGGTGCGAAATAGATGACCAAGCTTTTTCAGCCTGACCATGCCTGAAACAGCAACAATCACGATCACAGCTAGCGTAGCTTCTGGCAAGGCATAAAACCAGCGGGTAAAAAAGAGAGCTACAAATGTGATCCCTATTGCGGCGATCAGGCATGAGAGCTGGCTCTTCGCCCCGGCTCTATCGTTGGCGGCGGATTTAGATAAGCTGGCACCAATCGGAAAGCCGTGAAACAAGCCGGCGCCCAGGTTGACTGCTCCTATACCAATGATGTCGCGATTGGGGTCAATCGGGTAGCCATGGGCAACCGAGAAGGCCCGCGCCGGACCAACTGCCTCAGCGAAGGTCACCAGAGCCAACCCCATCCCGCCCGGTACAAGCATCAGCCATTCCTGCACCGAAATCGCTGGCCACTGGGGTGGCATGAGCCCAGCGGGGATCTGGCCCACGACGGGGACCCCGTATTGCTCAAGACTGAAGATCAAAGAGGCGCCGATGCCAAAGCCAATCGTGATCAACGCGGCAGGAACATTTCTTATGGTGCGCTCAATCGCTATCATCAGGGTGAGGCATAAGCTACCAATGATGATTGTCGACCCATGGGCTTCACTCAGATGCTGGATGAGCTTGTCGAGAATCTGCCAGAAGTTGCCGCGTATTCCCTCTAGGCCCAGAAGCTTTGGCAACTGGTTGGCCGCAATCATCACGGCAAGGCCAGATACGAAGCCCACATTTACAGACTCCGATAAAAATCGGGCGAGCCTGCCAAGTCTCAACGCTCCCAACAGTATGCAGATGACGCCGCTAACAACGGTAAGGGCGGCAGAGAGCACAATGAAATGGGCCGAATGTGGATCGCTAATTCTGCTGATCGTTGCATAGGAAATGCTGGCAATGGCGGCTGACATTGCCACCACCAGTTGGCGGGAGGAGCCAAGCAGCGCAAATGCCAACAGTCCGATGGGCGCGGCATAGAAGGCGGTTTGGGGAGGGAGGCCTGCAATCTGTGCATAGGACATTCCCTCCGGTACGAGGAGGGTCACAACCGTAAAACCAGCGATCAGATCGGCGCGCAGCCAGTCCGTTCTGTACAGCTCCAGCCATTCGGGAATTGGCAGGAACCGCCTGCAAAAATGAAATGCCCTGGCTGCGGTGACAGCGGCAACGCCATTACTCCATTCCACTGGCATAGCCGCCATCTTGCGTGCCGCAAACCCTATCCCAGAAGGTGAAGTAGAGGCCGAAGTGCACCGAAACCCGGCGGTGATGCAGGGAGTGGTGAGACGGTCCAATCACCCAGCGGCCCAACAGGTGGTGGGGAAACTGGCGCGGCAGACATTCGAGGTCTAGGTGGTTGACGATCGCCCATACGGTCATGGTGCTGAGCACGGCCACCAGGGTGACCAGATGCAGGGGGATTAACATCACAATTCCGACTAGAAAAAGGGCCTGTACCAGGGCCTCGAGCGGATCGAATGCGAAGGAGGTCCAGGGTGTGGGCCGGAGGGAGCGGTGGTGGCCCCGGTGGAAGGCGTCGTACAGAGCTGGGTGGTGGAAAAGACGATGGGTGGCGTAGAACATCCCATCCTGCAGAATCAGCACCGAGAAATAACTCACAGCCAAATACCACCAGGTGTTGGCATCAGCTCCGCTGTATAGCCGGGTAATGCCATGGGCCTGCAGCCACAGCACTGCTGCGGCCGCCAGGGCAAAAACCGCCGCCGAAAACACCGACAGGCGAATGTCATGGCGGATCCCGCCCGAGATCTGCTGGCCTTGTCGCTCACTGGACCCTGTTTTGGCGTGGGGCCAGCAGACACGAACTAGCCACCAACATCCGCCGGCGGCAAGGAAATAGCGGGCCAGAATGATCAGAAATAGGGCGAGGCTGTCGGCTCCGAAGGAATGGCCTGGCCACCACTGACCTATCCACCACTGCCCTAGCCCCTCAAGCCCAAGGTGAGGGTTTGGTGGGGCCAGGAATATGCCGATAGAAGTGCTGATGAAGCTGGTGATGCCAGAGACAATGCATGTGACGATGTCGCTGCCCGCTGCTTCGATGGATTCAGGTTAGGGACAACCGGCCCCGAAAGCGCCAGCTGCTCAAGGGTTGAGCCAATGCTCTGCCCAGCCTTGATCGGCCCGCCAGCGGCGGCGCTGATGGGGATGGCCTTTGAGCTCCAGCAGCTCCACCTGGCTGATCTGGATCCTCAGCAGTTCGAAACATTCTGGTAGGGGCGAGCCATCTGCCAGTTCGCAGGGGAAGGCCGCTGCTGGGTCAAAGGGCGCTCCTGGCGGGGGCCAACCCCAAAGGGCCCGGGCTCCGGGGCTGAGTTGGTGCCAGTGACGCCGGCGTTCCTGGGCTTCGGCCTCGGCATTAAGCCTGAGCCGATCGCCCCGCAGCCGAAACTGGCAGCGGGCCTTGGGAAGCAACCAACAAAGCTCCAGGCGTGGCTCTGCCTGTAGTTCAGCGGCCTTGGGGCTGCGGCCATCGGTGAACAGATCCAGGCTGTGGGCATCTACCCAGCAGCGAAAAACCAGGGTGCGCACCCGTGGAGCCCCATCCAGTCCCAGGCTGGCGAGCTGTAGCCAGCGGGCATGGGGAGAGCGACCCTCGCGCCTTTGAGCCGCCTTGAGCAGGGGGCGCCAGGGGGGCATGGCCCCCGGGGTTGGGCCGCTCAGGTCCATGGCTCAGGATCGCAGCGGTATTGCTGCACATCACCGCGCAGCTGGGCGAATTCGGGGTGATCGGGGTCGAGGGCCTGCCACCACCAGCGGCCATCGGTGTAGCTGGGTACGCCGGCGTTGTTGGTGCGCGGCAGCTGCAGGGTCCCATTGCGCCAGCGAAGCACCAAAAAGGCCCCGGGCAGGGTGCCGCCGCTGCTGTTGGGTATTTCGGCCGCATCGACCGGCCCGGTGAAGGCGATGGCTTCCAGCGGTTCGCCGCCACAGAGGTAGTGCTGAGCTCCATCGTTGCTGGCAAGCGCGGTAGGCGCCGACACCAACATCACCAAAATGATGGCGAAAAAACCAAGCTTGCTAAGCAGTTTGATCACGGCCTGGGAGGGGGCAAATCACAAGGGGACAAAATGGGCGTGGTAGCACTTTCGGCCCATGCGCCGCCAAGCCAAGCTCCAAGCCAAGCTGGGAAGGACAGTGTTGCTAAGACCATGGCCTGTTCCCAATGCGGCAGCTGGACCATTCGCGCCGACCGCAGCCTGGCAGGTCGAATGGTTTGTGGCCGCTGCGGAACACCCATCAAGAGTGCTGGGAGCTTGCGATCACGGCGGCGAAGCCCATGGCGCCTGGTGGCGCTATCCGTAGTGGCGACCGCAGCAGCTCTGGCGGCCCTTGAACCAGCTACCCGCCAGCCCCAGCGGCTCAATGGCCCCCTAGAGCAGCCAGAGGAACGCGGGGTCAGCTGGTCATCCTGAAGCACGCGGCAAGGGAAGGCCGAGCTTCCCAGCAATGATGATTGGTCGGCTGACGACTTTGCTGGGACGCTGCCCCATCGAGCCTGTTGCGATCAAACGCTACCCATACACTGGGCGCCAGTTGAGTTGACCTGATCACTACGGGTCGGGTTATTGCAACAGCCTACCCAGTCAAGCGAAAATTAAACCGACTGTCCTGCTCAATCAAAAGTGAGCCAGCAGTTCAGCCCATCGCTTTAGGTCGCTGATCCGGCATCTCAGGCGGCGGAGCCGGTTGCAGCAGCGGGGCGATGCTGCTGATTCCGAGCATGAGGAACGACAAGGCTCCTAATAGCGCCAACAAACGCAGCCCCAGGCCACGGCCTCGATCGACAGGGAGCTCGTCATCGTCTTCGTTCTGGAGTTGGGACATGCAGAAGGTTGGCCGGATCGGCAGCATCAAAAGTCGCTGGTAGGGTTGATGAATTAAGCCATTCGCATGGAGAAGCTAGGTCGTTTTCTACTGCGCGGCCTGCGCATCGGTGCCAGCACTATTGCCATCATCGAGCTTGTTCGGAACGACTGGACCGGTGGGATCAGTGCCGCTCTGGCCTGGCTGGTGTTTCTGCAGGTAGAGCGGCGATTGCCCCCCAACTCTGCGGATCCAGGTGTGCAGGCAGGTGAGCGCCCTTGACCAGGATTCCCTAGGGAGGCTGCGGAGAACCAAACCCCGGGCATTGTCAAACCGATCACATCCTGTAACCCTTCGCAATGCCCATGGCCGACTCCTCTTCCCGCTTCGGTTTCGTCGCATTCGCTGAGACCGAGCATGGCCAGGGCATCCTCTCCCAAATTGGCCTGGGCTGACCAACACTCCTGCCAGCAACGGTCAATTTCAGAAGCGTGATGAGCGCTTCAATGGTCGTGCCGCAATTGTTGGGGTCGGGATCGGCGTCGTAGTTGAAGGCCTAATCGGCTTTGGCATTGACCATCAAATTGGTCTTGGGGCCCTAGTGGATGATTACGCTGCCAGCGACACCCAGCTTCTACCCTTCTGTCCTGAATTTGTCAACGCAATTAGCTAGAGCTAGCCAATTCTGGCTGGTTACTTGTTTTTGTCACTATTTTTTATTTAACACCGATGCTAAGTGGGTTGCTTAGCTCTTGCATTTATATAGAACCTGGCTGTCGCTAGCTTGCTCCTTTCCTAAGCTAATTTCCAATTCACGGGCTTTACTTTACCGGCCCGCTCAGGGATCCCGAGCGGAGGCTATTGTTTCCCAGGCATCATGTACCAATTTTGATACCATTTTTCCATTTGTTCAATCTCCCGGCTTTGGACCTTCACCATCAAAGCTTGCAGTTCCCGTAATTCCTGGTGCTGGGAATTAGCCTTACCGTGGGAGGCCATCATCACGCCCATGCGGTGATGGGGAATCATATTTTCAATAAAGCTTCGGTCAAAATCCGCTGACCTCTTCAGGCCCTTCAGGCTGGCGCCCATACCGCCCATGCCGCGGCCAAAGCCGATGGGCGAGGTAGGAACATCGGTGCCAAACCACTGGCGATACCAGCGCCGCATTTGGACATTCTCAGCTCTCTGGCTGGTTTTGATCTGCTGGGCCAGGGCCCTTATCTGCGCACGTCTCGAGCTGGTAAGGGCCAGCTCCGCCATGGCAATAGCCCCATCATGGTGCGGAATCATCATTTCGATGAAATGACGATCCATTGATTGCATGCCCATAGGCCCCTGAGCCACCTCAGAGTCAGATATGGGTACTGCAATCACATCGGCTTGGCCATGCCTGGTTCCAAGCAGCAATGCAAATTTGAGGAACGCAACACTGAAGAGCGCAACCCAGCAGCTGCACTTGACAAGATTTCTTGCCACGATGTCCTCCCCAAAGGAGCAACAACAGCTTAAACGTGGGCTTAGTAATTGACAGCCTGGGGCTATTTTGGGGGATATTTGCAGTAATTTACCGTAAATCAGCTGCGGCCACAAACGCCCCCTTGGCTGGGTAGTCAAGGCCGGCTGGGGGTCATGCTGCTGACCTTCCATAACCAGGGCTCATTAGAAGTCAGGTAGAAATCAGTGACTGAGGGGGTTCTCGCCAGCCCAGCAGTGCCAGAAGGGCCCTGATGTCATGCGCCAGAGCGGCCAGTCCCTCAGTGATCGACCAGTAGCCATCGAGTCGTAGGGCATTCATGGCCAGGCTGCGGAGCGTGGCCATGATCCGCACGCCGTTGCTCTCGCGGTAGCGGTGTGCGTCTTCCCGCAGCTGGGTGTCGCGGGGCCAGTGCCAGGAGTTCTCGATTGACCAGCGATCACGCACGTGCTGCTGCAGAGCCTTGGCTCCAGTGCGCAAACTCGAGACGTAGTAACGGATCTCATCGACCGGTTTGCCGTCGCGGATGCCTTTGCATCGCACCGCCAGGATCGTGGCGCTGCCCGGCCAGTTCTCCATCACCCACGCCGGGGCCGGCAGGCCACGCAGCGTCCAGGTGAGGTCACGACCGCGCTTGCGTTCACGCTTGCTGGCTTGCCACGGTGCCTTACGGCCATAGGTCAGCCGGTCCTTGATCACCCGAGATCCTTTGCGGCCACTGTGTTTCACCGCAATCAGGAAGTCGGCGCCACGCTGCTCGAGGTAGAGGAAAAAGGGCGGTTTGCATGCAGCGCGTCGGCTTGCACCAGCAAGCCGTTGAGCTCGACGCGATCCAACAGTTGGCGCAAAGCCGCGATCTCGCCGCCGGCATCGGTGGCGTAGGTGTTTTGGGCAATCGCAACGCCCAGCGTGTTGGAGTACAGGCTCACCTGAGCGATAAAACGCGCTGCGCCAGAAGCGGTTTGATCGATCGAACCCCGCAGGGTCTTGCCATCGCACACCAGGGTGTCGACAGACTCGGTGATGCCAGGTTGGGTTGCCATCCATTGCTGCAGCAGAGCCTCGAACCCATCGACATCGAGCTGCGAGAGCAGCAACCGGAAGGTCGAATCCGATGGCGGCTTGGCGATGTGGGTGCCGAGCAGCTCGTTCAGGGACTTGCGGTGGCGTTTGGCAAAACGCTCCATCCCTAGCAGGGAACCCTGGTTGCTGAGAATGGCGAGGATCGCCACCAGCAGCATCCACCACTGCGGGTAGCGAATCCCCCGGCGCAGACGGCAATCAGGAAGCGCCTTGAGGAAGCTGATCAGATCCGTTGCAGCGGCTGGGTTCTCGAGCGGCGAGGCCAAGAGATTCGTGCGAGACCTGCGCACCAAACCGGAGCTTAGCTCCGCACGCCAGGACTACTGGGACAGACTTCTAATAGGCCCTGCTTCCATAACGGCGCAGGAGCGATGAATTGATGATCACCGACAGCGAACTCAGCGCCATGGCGGCGCCCGCGAGCATTGGATTCAACAGGCCCAGGGCCGCGATCGGTACGCCGAGGCCGTTGTAGATGAACGCCCAGAAGAGGTTTTGGCGGATCTTGCGCATGGTGGCCCTCGACAGACCGATCGCTGTAACGACGTCGCGCAGATCGTTGCCGAGCAGCAGCAAATCGCCCGCCTCCTTGGCCACATCTGAACCCGAACCAATGGCGATGCCGATGTCGGCTGTGGCGAGGGCCGGGGCGTCGTTGACACCATCACCCACCATTGCCACCACCTGGCCGGCCCGCTGCAGGGCCTGGATCGTCTCGGCCTTGTCGGCAGGGCGCACCTCGGCGATCACCTCGCCAATACCCAACTGGGCGGCAATCGCCTGGGCAGTGGTGCGGTTGTCACCGCTGAGCATCACCACTGCGATGCCCCGCTGCTGGAGCAACTCGACGGTGCGGCGAGCCTCGGGCCGCACCGTGTCGGCTACCGCCAACAGGCCCAGCACCTCCGCTGCCTGGCCCAGCAGCATCACCGTGTTGCCAGATACTTCCAACTGGTGTAACTGCTGCTGCACGGCTCCATCGAGTTCGAGGACGTAGCGGCCAGCTATGGCGCGGTTGCCCAGCCAGAGGGGCTTTCGCCCCACCACGGCCTGCACCCCCTCGCCCACCTGGGCTTCAAACTCAGCCACTGGCAACAGCTCTAGCCCCTCGGCCTCAGCGGCCTCCAACAGGGCAGCGGCCAGGGGATGCTCGGAGCCATGCTCCAGTGATGCTGCCAGTTGCAGCACTTCCTGCCTGCTGCGCCCTGCACTGGCCACCACCTGGGTGAGGACCGGCTTACCGCGGGTGAGGGTGCCGGTCTTGTCGAAAACCACGGTGGTGAGCTGCTCGACCCGCTCCAGTACCTCGCCACTGCGGATCAAGATCCCCAGCTCCGCCCCCTTGCCCACGCCCACCATCAGCGCCGCCGGCGTGGCGATACCCAGGGCACAGGGGCAGGAGATCACCAGCACGGCGATGAAGGCCAGCAATCCGCTGCTGAAACTGCCGGCCAGGGTCCAGAGGGCAAAGGCCGAAAACGCCACTACCACCACCGCCGGCACAAACCAGGCCGTGACCCGATCGGCAAGCACCTGCACGGGCGCCGAGCTGGCCTGGGCCTCCTCCACGATGCGGATGATCTGGGCCAGGGCCGTGTCGGCCCCCACCCGCGTTGCCTCAAACCGCAGTAGCCCTCGGCCGTTGAGGGTGCCGCCGATCAACTCCGATCCCCTCTCTTTGCCCACGGGCATCGATTCACCGGTGATCAGCGCCTCATCCACCGACGAGCTGCCCTCCACAACCACCCCATCGGCGGGCAGCTTCTCGCCTGGCCGCACCAGCACCAGATCGCCGCGGAGCACCGCCTCGGCCGGCAGCGTCATCTCCTGGCCACCCCGGATCACCGTGGCAGTTGCGGGCTGGAGATCGAGCAGCCGGCGCACAGCCGCCGAAGAGCGCTGCTTGATGATTTCCTCCATGTACTGCCCCAGCAACACAAAGGAGATCACCACCGCTGACACCTCGAAATAGACGCCCCGCTCGTCGATGCCAACGGGGAGCCACTGGGGGGCAAACACCACCACCACGCTGTAGGCGTAGGCCACCGAGGTGCCCAGAGCGATCAGCACATCCATGTTGAGGGCACGCCGGCTCAGGGCTGACCAGGCCCCCACATAAAAACTCCAGCCCCCGAAGAGCTGCACAGGCGTGGCGAGTAGAAAAAGCCACACCCCCCAGGTGAGCCAGGGCAGCTGGGCCACCGGCGCCATGTTCACGATGCTCACCCCGGCGGCCAGGGCCAGGAAGGCTCCGGCCCGCACGATTGCCAAAGCCAACACACCACTGAGAGCGATACCAATGCGGCGGCGCATGCGGCGCAGCTGCTGCTCCGGTGCAAGAAAGGTCTGGCGGCAGCCCTGGCTGCAGAAGTAGTAGGTGCGGCCGGCCCGCAGGGCCGAGAGGGCCGTGGCCCTGGGCACGACCATGCCGCAGATCGGGTCCTTTGCCATCGGGCCGGCTGAAGTCGTAGCGGTGCTGCTGCCCATGGGATCAGTTAAAGGGATCTAGCCCCGCGGGTCCTGCCGCGGGAGATGGGCGCGCAGGCCGGCCTGGTCAAGCCGTCAGGTGGCTGGGCGGCGCCTATGGACTCAAGGCACACCATGCTGTTGGGATCACCGCTGGGTCGATTGAACTCACGGGGCTGTCCCAGCTGATGCCATGGGCCAGCGCGCCCACAGAGGGGAGTCAGCGGCCCTCGCAGTGCTGGACTGCTTTGAGGTAGATCAACTTGCCAGGGCCGTCCTGCCCGACGAGGGTGCTGGCATGCCTGAGACTCACCTGCTCATCAATGCATAGGTTGTAACGATGGTGTTTGACAGCTGTGGGAATCTGTAGAACAGCAATGCATACCAAGCTCAGGCTGCTAATCGCCGCCAGTACAGGATAAGCATGGGCCCGCACCATCTCTCGGGCAGTGAGCTGTTGACTGTTGTGATCACCCATCTTCTGTGATTACTCGTCTCGGTTTTTGGCCAACTCCAAAGATGCTTCAGGAGACGATCAGGCCACTGAAGAGCGGCGCTGCTGGTTTTTGTAGATCGCTGTTCCTGCGGCTGCGAGCACAAGCCCACCCCCAACGGCAAGGAAGGCCAAGGTTTGCAACAGCAACAGGAAGATGCCCAGGGTCGACCCGGCGACGATCTGCACCCGGGCCTTGATCAAGAGGGTGAGCAGCAGCAGCACCGTGGCCTTGAGGGCAAGCAGCTTGGCGACGCTGAAGGGACAAAAAGGGATCAATTTCACGAGGGAGTTGGCCTGTTGATCCCATGCTGGCAGTCGGGCGAGGGAGCGGTGGGTCAAGGAACAGGATGAAAACCAGGATGACGATCAGGTGGAAGCTGCCGCATCGTGTCCTTACGGTATCGATCCGCCAACATGGCGGAGTATTGATGCCCCTTACTGATGTCACGTCTCTCGGGTGCATGGGCTGCGCTGGCCATCTGCTGCGGCGGAGCCCTGGCCGCTGGAACCGCTGTTACACCGGCTCAAGCCATTCCAGCGGCGGCGATCTACTGCACCGCCCCTGGAGTGCCAGTGGGCTGCGTGGGCAGGCCGGCCGTACGGGCCGTCACTCCAGGTGTGGGCGCCCCAGGTGCTGGGATGCGGCCAGCGGCAGGCCCTGGTGCCGGGCCAAATATGGGCGGACCGGCTAACCGTGGCGGTATGCGCTGAGTCTCACTGGGCGCTAAGATCCCACAACTGCCGGGCCAGGCTGTCTGAGCAGGCATCGACACTGGGTTTACTGACCTCAAAACGCAGCCGACCGGGGCCCAACACCCGGTTGCTCCAGTATGCGAAGCCACTCGCTTGAGGAGCCCTGCTGGCCAACCCTGCCAGCAGGGCTCCAGCCCTCTGGGGTGTTTCGGTGAGCCGCAGCAGGTCGCGAGCAACCATGGCAAAGAGAGCCTGGGCAAAGGGGTTGTGGCTGCGGCTGTAGCGGAAGAAGCCTCCGTCGCTGCGCGGGATCACCAGCCCGGGGCTCCAGGCGAGCACCGGCAGGAGCATGCCCTGCTCCCTGAGCCGCCGCTCCGCCTCCCTTGCCATCAGAAGGTTGCAGAGTTTGCTGTCTTTGTAAGCCTTCTCGGCATTGAAGCTGCCGCTGCCATCGAGCATCAGCGCCCCAGGGCCCTGGCGCAGCCCAGCAAGATCCCCGAGGCCGGCCGGCAGCCCCACCTTCCCTCCGGCGCTAGTGGGGTCATGCACCTCCGAGGAGGTGACCACAAGCCGAGGTGCTGTGCCCCGCAGCAGCAGGGGCAAAAGCTGCTGCAGCAGGGCCTGGTGGCCCAGGTGGTTCACGGCGATGGTGAGTTCAAACCCCTGGGCCGACCAGCGGGGCTTGGCTTCGCCGCTGTACTGCAGGCCGGCGTTGAGCACCAATGTGTCGATCGGCTCCCCAGCTGCCAGCAGGGATTGGGCGCAGAGCTCGATGCTGCCCAGATCAGCCAGGTCGCAGATGGGGGTATCAATCGAGCCGCTCAGACGCTCGCGCAGGACTGCGGCGGTGCTCGCATCCCGGCAGGGCAGGGTGAGGCGGTGACCGGCCTGAAGCAGCAGGGCCGCTGCCTGAAAACCAATCCCGGAGCTGCCACCGGTGAGCAGGATGTGGCGGCCCACTCCAGCGCTGGGCTCATTAACCGCCATGGCTCCTGTTCCCGGCACCATCTCATTCTGTTTCCCCAGCTGTTCTCCCAGCTGTTGGCCCAGCTGCTCGCTCAGCGCAGACACGGCCGTACCAGAAGACCATCCTGCGGGGATGGGCTGGGAATGACCTTGAGCGTCAGGTCTTGATCCGGCTCCAGCACCAGATTCAGCTGTTTGAGCAGCCCCACCGCCAGCAGGCGTATCTCCAGCTCGGCCAGAGCCTTGCCCAGGCAAACCCGCTCCCCACCGCCGAAGGGCAGCAGGGCGGCTGTGCTTTCTCCGCAGAGATGTCGCTGGGGCCGGAAA
>NZ_JAGQCQ010000071.1:0-12849 GCF_024346275.1 Cyanobium sp. BA20m-p-22 | reverse complement strand
GGAGAAACACAAGTCTGGTCGGAGCAACTATTACATCAACACGGCATTAGTGGACTTGTTCCTGCAGGTTTCAGAAGGCCCCTGACGGGGTTCAGGCGTCCTTCGCTGGCGCCTCCTGGCACCGCACATCCTGATGATCCAGTGCACCACCCTGCACTGCAGTGATCACGCCTATTGCTTCCGCATCCTGGAGTTGCTGTGCGAGGAGGCCTCGGCCCACCTCCCGGCTCCTCTGGAGCGGCTGGAGCAGCTCTGCGCTGATCTGCTCTTTGAGCGCCAGGTGGCCACACCAGCGTCGGTGCCCGTCTGGTGCCCCGAGAGCGAGCTGCCCTTCTGAGAGAGCGGCCCCAAGCCAGCACTGGCAACAGGGCTCAGCAGCACCACGCCCATGGCCAGCCCCATGACTCCCGAGCGGTTCCAGGACCGCTTCGAAGCCTTTCGCGGTGAACCGCAGCAGGTTTCCGGCGTCTGGACCCTCCATGCCGCGATCAAAGCCCTGCCCGGCAGCGAGGCCGTGCTCGATGAGCAGGCCCCCTGGGCGCTCACCTTTAGCCAGAAACCTGCTGCGAGCCCGGCACCAGCGGTCCCCAGCGGCGGCCTCGATCCCCGCGGCTCAGAGGAAGCCGGCATGGCCGGCCCGCAGATGGCGGCACCGGTCAAACCCGGTGATTCCTACCTGCTGGTGAATGACCGGGATGAAGACATGGAGGCCTACGACCACACAGGCCAGTTCCTCTGGAAGCTCCCCTGCCTGGCCCGCGGCCAGGGCGCTGATACTGACTGGAGCCACACCAACACCGACACCCCGCCCGGTCTCTACAAGCTGGGCCAGCTGTATGCAGATTACGAGCAGAACCCCAATCCCCCCTGCTCCGATACCGCCATGGCCTACGGCTGGTACTCCTTTGATATGCAGGAGTTAGAAGGCCAGGAGGTCAAGGCCGGCCGGGCCGGGATCATGCTTCACGGCGGTGGTTCTGCCTGCGGCTGGCCCGGCGCCTGGGCTCCGCAACAGCCATTGCATCCCACCTTGGGCTGCGTCCGCATTCACAACGCCGATCTACGCGACAAGGTGCTGCCCCTCTACCGCCAGGGCACGGTCTATGTGGGGGTGTTTCAGGAAAAAAAGTGATGCCGGGGCCCGTGGACCAGGAGTCCGGGCCCCACGCCAACCTGCAGCACTGGCTCAGCTTCTTCTGCAGCAGCGCCGTTACCGAGGCCAGCCTGGGCGTCATCAAGCCCCTCACTGCTGAGGAGGCCTGCGGCTTTCTCGGCTGCATGGTGGTCGAGACCGGAGAGCCAGAGCTGGAGAACCTCGATGTGATCGAGGCAGGCAGTGGCGCCGGTCGCGGTGCCATGCAGTACACCGGCGTGCGCCGCAGCGCCTATGACGCGGCACGTCAACAGGCCATCGCAGCAGGCATCGATCCCAACAGCAACAGCTGGCAGCAGCTCTACTTCGCGGAGGAGTACGCCGGGCTGCACGACCCGACCGAGGGCTCGTTGATCGGCTGGACCCACGTCTTTGAAGACCGCCCCTCTGGCATGGATTCAGCAGCGGCAGCGGCCTACTGGACCGGTTCAGCCGCAGCGGCTGAGGGTTACTTCAGGCCCGGCACACCGCACCTAGAGCGGCGCCAGGCGGAAGCCCAAAGGATCTGGGGGTTGCTGCAGGGCGGTGAGCTTGTGCTGCCGCAAGAGGGGAAAACGGAGCAGGGCTGTGGATCCACGACCGCCAGCTGAACCCCCAGGTCCAAAGCAGCAGCCCAAAGCTCCGTTTGATCGGGAGCGGTTCATCTTTAAGACGCTGGCGGTGGTGATCGGCACCCAGCTGCTGATCTATTCGCTCGCCGCTGGGGTCTGCGGCCAGCGGGCGCTCGTGGGCCGGCCGGTCGGTCAGATCTGCCCGGGCACGCTTGAGCAGCTGCAGGGCGGCTTTGATTCCACCCTCAAGCTGCTGCTGGCGCTGCTGGGCGGTGCAGCGTTGACGCGGCTGGCACCTCCCTCTTAAGCGCGATCAAGCTCCTGCGCTCACTGTCTAGGCCGCAACACCAGCCAAACAATCAGCAGCATGCTGCCGGTGCTCACCAGCGTAAAAATCCAATCGGCGTAGGGAGTCCAGGGCATCCACCCAGCCTGCCTCCACCGGATAGCCCTCAAAGAAGAGGCTGAGCACCATGCCCAAGATGGCTGCTCAGCTCTTGAAGTCTTCAGGACGTCTGTGGATCTACCTGTTCACGTGTCCTGAGGGAAACCACAGCTCAGGCGTCTGATGCCAGAGAGGTAGTCAGCCCCTGATCGCATGTGGCCGGTAGGGCAACCCTGGCTTTCTACCCTGCTGCGATGTCCCCAGACCTCAAGCACCCTGCCACCGGCGATTTGATTGTGTTGGCCGATGGTGAGCAGCTTTGGCGGATCGGCTGGCCTGGTGCGCCGGTCCTGGTCGTCACCAAGAGCGGACCAGACGGCAACGCCCTCTACCGGCTGGCTGATCCCAAATGCAAAACCTGGAACAAGGTGGGAGACATGAAGCTGGTTCCCTGGCCAGAAGCAGGCAGCTGAGCCGACCCAACCCAAGCCACCCCACCAGGAGTAGAACGGCTGTACTGCTGCTACCGCTGGTTTGATCTTGGCCGACCTGCCCATTGGCGAGCCTGTGCCCTTCTGCTTGGGTTCATTGGGTGAGGGCTTGGATCTCCATGCCGCCCTGATTCCCAACCCGGTCTGCACCTTCTACATGCGGGCCAGCGGCAATGGCATGCGCCAGCACGGGATTAAGGACGGCGACCTGATGGTGATTGACCGCAGTGTGGAACCCTGCTCCGGCCATGTCGTCGTTGTTGCTCACCAGGGCAGCTTTCTAATGCGGCCGCTGCTGCGCCAGGGGGAGCAGTGGTTGCTTGAGCCGGTGCGGCCAGGAGAAGCTGCAATTCCTTTGGACCTGGAGGTCTTTGATCGCTCAGGGCTCTTTGGCGTAGTGGTGCATGCGGTGCATCACCTTGGCAAGCCGCGTTTGAGAAAGATCTGAGCTGGGGTAGTCAGGGAAGCAAGCCGAATCAAACAACCGAAATTCGGATATTTGATCGCTCCGAGCTTCCACCCGTTCGCTCCCGCTCTGGGATTCCAGCTCTGCGCTGAACAGGCTGCACATCCGGCCTTGCTCCACCCACTCGCGCCTGCTCAGGGATTCCGCTGCACCCCAAACAGGCCCAGGTCCAAAACTCTTGCGTTGCCCACCAGTGGCTTGCTCCGGGCTTCCTCAGTCTGAGGCATTCCTGCGTCATGCCTCCGCTTCGGGAAGTCCCGTCGCTGCGCCCGCTGGCGCAGAAGATCATGGTTTCTCTTTCAGCTGCCGCCTCACCGTTCTGCAGGCCAGAGGAAGATCCGTTCCTGCTGCTCGAATCCACCCTCCGTTCCATCGAGGTGGTGCTGATGCTGCGGCGCAATCTGCCGCTGCGCCGCACCTGGAGCGAGCAGCCCTATGGAGAGGAGGAGATCACCCGCCTGGAAGAGGAGGTCCTGCCCGCCATACGCGAGTGTCTGGCCCGCGTTGATGAGCTCGATCAGCGGCTGCTGGCCCAGCATGAGTTGCTGGTGCTGCGCTGCGAGCTAGAAGCCAAGCAGCACGCCCTGGCCTAAGAGCCACAGGCTCTGGCCCTGCCGGGGGCCTAATCCCGGCTTTTTCACCCTGTTGTCTTGCAGGAGATCAGGGTCAGCAGTGGTGCAGCGCAAGGGAGAGCACTTCCCCGATGGTTCGCCCAGGGGCCAGCACCCAGAGCAAGTCCTGGGCTGGCAGCGCCGCAGGGTCAAGGCCAAGGCAAGCGCCCGGTGGGAATGACTGAGTGCACCTTTCAGTGCCACTCGGGCGGCCTTGACCCGGCGGCTTATTGGGCTCGAGAGGGGGCGTTTTTTCTCCTTCCTGCGATGCAAGCCACCTCCACCCTGCTCCGCTCCAGCAGCACCAGGCAGCGCAAGCCGGCCCCGGCCGCTCGGCAGCTGGTGCTGTTTTCCTTGCCCGAGCCGATCGGCAGCTGCTGGGATCTGATCTGCCCAGAGGAAGCCTGGGAGAAGCCCCTGCGCTGGGCCGTCTAGGGCCCAGGCCCCCTGGAGGCCTACGCCCCTCCACCCACTCGCGCCTGCTCGGGGATTCCAGGGCTGCGGCCCTAACCCGTGGTGCACCAGCTGGCCTAATTGCAGGCAGCTCAGCTGCCGCCAGCTGCCCATCGATCAGCACCACCGGCTCCGTTCACTGCAGGAGCGTTGTGGTGCTCCAGCCAGGCATTCAGCAGGTCGCCTTTGGTTACCCGATAGCCCAACTGGCGAGCGGTGTGCAGCAGCTCCTGGCGGCTGCGGCAATGGCTGAGGGTCTGCTGGAGCTCCTGGCTGGTTTCTGCATCAGCCACCAACCGCTCCAGATCAGACCAGCTCATGCGCGTGCGCCCGGTATGCGCTCACGTTCGCGTGGGATAGCCCCTGGCACCAGGTTCCGCAGGGCACGCTCCTGCACTCCGCTCACTTTCTGCCCTTTGTTGGGATAAAGGTCAGATCCTCCTGGGTAAACCAGACCTCATCCGAACTGACGGGAGCAGCTGGACCACGCCTCGATCGCCAGGGGATGCGAGCAAGTCTGTTCACCGAACGCGGTGAGAAGGCAGCACGGGTCTTGCCGCAGGGCCACTGGGGGCTGGCTGGCCGGGGGTTGCGAAACCCCTCCGCAGCATGCCCCTGCGGCTCGCACTAGCAAGGGCTGACGCAAGGCTCGCTTTGCTCGCCCCTGGCTAGTGCTCACCTTTGGGGCGCTTGGTCGGTGTTCTCCGCACCACCCCAGCCATGGCCACTCCCCAAGGCCCCGTCTGTGAAGTCCGCCTGCTTGTGGTTCACCGCTATCAGCCCGGCGTTCAGAAGCTCGGCTCCACTCCCTGTGAGGTCGAGTTCTTTGGCCGCCGCGGTAAGCCCGTCAAGAAGATGCGGCTGATCCCCGCTGAGAAGGCATTTGCCTTTGCTCGCAAGCTGCAGGGCACCCCCGGTTGCACCGTCTCGGTCTGCTGAGCCTGGGTGCTCAGGCCCGGCTGCCGGTTGGTGGCCGGGCCTTACAGCCAATGCCTGTAGCTACTCCGCTGCCGCCGAGCCCTGGCCTTGGAGCGAGCAGTACCGAACTGGGGGCTTGTGCCATCGCGGCGGCGGCGCACCCAGGTCCCTTTGCTGATCAAGCCGGCGTCCTGGCTATTGGCGCGGCGTGCAGCAACGATCGCCCCGTAACCCTGCTTTTGTTTGGCGCGGGCACGGGAACGGGCCTGGCTGGCGCTGGCGGCTGGCACCACGGTGGATGTGGAGCGGTTGCGCCAGAACACCAGATACCAAGCCATTGCTCCCTCCCTGCTGGGTGATCAGCGCCGCGGTGCCGGTGCTCTGGGGGTGGTCGCTTTGACGGCCTCCAGGTAGAGCTCGGCGGTGCTCAGGGTCTGCAGGTTTGGGGCGGCGCTGTGGTCATGGCCAGCCTCAGCAACCGTGCCTGCATACAGCCCACTGCGCTGCTGGAACAGGAAGCTGAACACCGGGTGGCGGCGTAGCTCCTCCATGTAGTCGCCATCGCACAGCGCTACGCCATCGGCGGTGAGGGGTTGGCCCTTGCCATCCACCGGCAGCAGTCGCTCACGGCCATCCACATCCCCCAGCTGGAAGTGACCGCCGCACAGCGTCACGAAGGTGTCAAAGAAGGTGCCCCGTTCATCGCCGCCAACCCGGCCCTCGGCTTCTGAGAAGAGGCGCTCCAGCAGCCGCTCCTTGCGCAGGTTCTGCACCTGGGAGCGGGCGTCGTCGCGTTCTTTTTCAACGCTGCGCACGCGGCGCAGGTTGGCCTCATTGAGCTGGCGTTCACGGTCGCCTACCTGGCGTTCGAACTCTTCTCGCTTGCGCTCAGCGTCCTGCAGGCGGGCGTACTCGTCCGGGTTGATCTCCGAGAAGCGCGACAGCTGGGCGCGGGCCTTGCGCAGCTCTTTTTCGAGCTGATTGCTGCGGCGGCGTTCAGCGCGCAGGGGCTCAGCACTGCTGGTGGTGGCGGCAGGGGGGTCGTCGTTGTCGCTGCTGCCGCTGACACCTGGGTCCTGGGGAGGGGCAGCTTCATAGCTGTCGTCGCCGGTGCCGCCGTCGTGGCCGCTGGCCTCGTCGTCGCCCTCATCGAGGGGATCGAGTTCAGCAGTTAGTGGGGCCAGGGAGCCAGCAGGGCCCTGGTTGGGTTGCTGCTGCTGCTGGCGGTAGGTCTGCCATTGGGTGGCAGGTGCAGGGGTCGAGAAGAAGGAGGAGGACATCACCCATCACGGCTGTGGTGCTGCGGGCGCCCCGTCCGGGCTGCGCTCGCTCTCCCTGTTGCCAGCAGCCGATCCCGCTGCTGGCCAGCAACGCCAGGGGGCGTGCCGGTC
Source organism: Cyanobium sp. BA20m-p-22 (assembly GCF_024346275.1). Taxonomy (NCBI): domain Bacteria; kingdom Bacillati; phylum Cyanobacteriota; class Cyanophyceae; order Synechococcales; family Prochlorococcaceae; genus Cyanobium; species Cyanobium sp. BA20m-p-22. The sequence goes on along the minus strand of NZ_JAGQCQ010000071.1, from coordinate 6,430 downwards.
CGCGTCAAGATGGAAAGTCCTGGTGCCTGGGCCATGGCAGATATCACCGCCGTTACAGGTGCCGGCCTGGCCGCAGGAGCCGCCGCTGCTGCCAAGGTCCGCAAGGGTCTGGGTCGCACCACCAAGGTTCTGGCGGTGGCTGCCGGCACGGTTGCGGCCTCGCTCAGCGAGCTCAACAACTTCGGGGTTGACCCCCAGCTCATCAGCCGCATCACATCTGCGGCCTCCAATCACGGCGTGGCTGCAGCAGACCTGCTGGCCAAGCTGCCCGGGGAGCTGGAGCACTACGGCACTGCAGCGGTTGATGGCTTTCTCAAGGGGGGCGATGCTCTCGGCAAGCACTGGTCCCACATCGAAAGCCGTTTCAACTCCCCCCACCTCGCCGCCGATGCGGCCAATGGCATCTGGGAGGACGGCTCGGTCAACATCAGCCGCGGCTCCAGCGATATGAGCTGGCTGGAGCGACTCCGGGCCAGCACGGACAACCACCTCGATGGACTGATCGCCGCAGCTCAGACCCCTGAGTTTTGGCAGCGCACCCTCGGCAACGCTGTGGAGGCCAGCGCCTATTCAGCAGCGATCACCGCGGTGGATCAACTGCTGGTGCACCGCGACCTTTTGCTCAACGGCACAGCCGATGAACGCAAAGAGAGGCTCTTGCAGATCCTGCAGACCAGCGGCTTGATGGCTGCTGGAGCGCTGCCTGTCTCGGTGTTTCTGGCCGTGGCACTGATGCTCGTGCCAGGCCTGGCGGTGGTAATGGGTCCGCTGGGGGTGATCGGCAGTGCCGGACTCGGGTTGAGGCTGATCACCTCTGCCGTGCGTCATCCCAGCCAGCAGGAGCGGCAGGCGGTCCAGCAGTTGCAGGGCTTGCTGCAGGAGCTGGCCTATGCCCAGCAGCGCGATAGCGACGGCAATCTGACCATCACCGTGCAGGCCCAGCCGGCGAACTGATCGGCTGAGGCTTCTCGGGATCAGAACTGTGGCTCCCTTACCCGGCCCTAGTGGCCGGGCTGTCATCGAGCGTCGGGCTGCTGATTGCATTGGCCGTGGCCAGGGCCAACTGGTGGCTCAGCTCCTCGACCGCGAATTCCATGCCTACGTGGAGCATCTGGGCTTTGAGGCGGCTTGAGCCGCTGGGCTCTCCATCACCCGGCCAACTCGGGCAGCTCATCCAGTACAGGCGCTGAGCGCCGGGCCGGCAGGTAGATCCACTCGCCAGCCGGCAGTTGCGTTGAAGGCAGATAACCCGGCACCAGCAGTTGCATCCCGGCCGGGATCGGCGTGGTGGAGCGATAGATGGGCAGCAGCAGGGTGGTGCCTGTGGGCAGCGGTTCCTCGCTGGGCCAGCTGCTCAGCTCCGGATTGAACTCGCGCAGAAGGGAGAGGCTGAGGTTCTGCGCGCTCGCCACGCTGCTCAAGGTCTCGCCCGCTTCTGTGGCATACGGCTCGCTCTGCTGCAGCACCGGGTTGAGGCTGCGCAGCTTGGCTTCCGTAGTGCCATGGCGGCCGGCCAGTATCGCCAACGAATCACCCTCAACTGCGGTGATCGTTTGGGTGCTTTCAAGCTGGGGGTTGCTTCGCCGCAAGGTGGCCACGGTGGTGCCGTAGCGCTCGGCGATCAGGTTCAGGCTGTCGCCAGTTCTGAGCACCAGCACGCTGTGGGGTCTGAGCACCAGCTGGATGGCCTCCCCCAGCAGCGGCTGCACCAATAAACCGATGCCGCCAGGGCCGTAGTCCGCCCCGAAGTGCTGCACCAGGCAGCCCGCGAATTGAGCACGCCCTCCTGATGGCAACCCGCCCTGGGTCGACAGCTGAGCCAGATCTCCCAGCCACATCACCCCCTGACAGGGGGCCTGCACCGTGCCCAGCAGCGTTGGATCCCAGGGCAGTGGCGCCTCATCACGAAAGCCTGGGGTGGCCCAATCGAGTTCGGCCGCCAGCCAATCGAAGGTGTTGCTGGTGTTCACCGGCAGAAGCGCTGAGCGACAGAGGTAGCCCCGCAGCAGCACATCACCGGGGTCGGTGAGGGCGGTGTCGTTGTAACCGCCCACGATGCCGGATTGCTCCAAAAAGCAGTCGATCACGTGGCGGCGGATTGGGACAGGGCTGCGACTCTCGGGCCGGTCCACCTCAAACAGGCAGAGGCGGGCATTGGCGTAGGGCTGCAGGGCTAGCCATAGAGGAGCAGCAACAGGCAGGGCCACCCGGCTGTCGATTGCGGGTGTTGCCGCTGGCAATCCCACCAACTGGCCCCACTGTCCTGCAGCCCTCACAGGGTTAAGTCCCTGGTTCAGCGGCGAGAGGGGTTGCTCCATCGCTCAGCCCCGCACCAGGCTTCCCTGGAAGGGATCGGTGTTGCACTGGCGCCAGTTCTGCAGCCGCGGCAGCAGCAGCGCCAGCTGGCCGATGTGCTGGCTCCTCTGCCGGTTCAGCACCACGGCTGGCGACGGCCCCGCGGGGTTCCACTCGCTTTCGGTTTCCTCCAGCAGCAGCTCGGTGGCGTACTCGACCACCGCCAACTTGCTCAGCGGCAGCGGGTTGGGCACCACCCCGCCGGCGACGCCCTTGCGCTTGCTGCGCACCGGGTTGTTCACCTCCGCCGGGGTTAAGGAGGCCAGCTGCTGATTCAGACCCGCGATGACATCGAGGTGGCGCTGGGCGGTACATACCCCCGGGGGGTAGTGGGTCTGCAGCAGGGCCCTCTCCCGGTTCAGGGCTGAGAGAGAGGGTGAGCTGACAGGAATCGAGAGGGCGATGCGCAGGGCTTCTGTGTCGCCTGGTCGCCAGGTGCAGGGGGGCGGGGAGGACTGGGTCATGCCCTCGTTTGCCAGCTCAGCTGCCCCCATTGATCTCGCCCAGCCCCAGCTGCTGGCGCAGCTCAGCCCCATCGATCACACCCCGCTCATGCAGCACCAGCCACTCCTGCACTGAGGGCTGGGGTTTGTGTGGCGGCTGCGGCGGCACCAGCGGGCAGATCTCCACGTTGCAGGCCGGAGTGTCGGAGAGCTTTTCACCGGTGAGGCGGGTCCACTGGCGCAGCAGGGTGCTGAGCATCGAGCTCTTCTGGCCTGCCAGTGACTGCAGCACCGCAAAGCTCTGGCCGGCGGTGAGCGAAATCTCCAGCTCGGTGCGGGCTGGACCGTGGCCACCAGCTGGGATGAGGGCGTCACGGCGCATGGCTTCTTCCAGCTGCTGCAGGTAAGCCCTGTGCTCCGCCAACGAACGGGCTTCTATTTCGACCCACTGAAACTTGGCACCGTCAGGTAGGTCCATGAAGGAGGAGGTGGAGAGCACCAGCCGCTGGGGGCGTTGGCCTTCTGCTCCGGTTTCCGCAGCAGAGCCCAGGGCGCCATCGCTACGGCGGAAGCCGTAGGCATCCACCAGCCCGGTGCGTACGCCCACGGGCAGGGCCGTGCGTGACAACAGATCCTCGTAATCGCTGCGGCAGCGGTAGTGGTTGAGGTACTGGTGTGCCAGGCCCAGGTGGGGCAGATCGCCCTCACCAAAGGCGCTGCCATCCACCGAGTACCAAAGGGCCGGCAGGTCAAAACGCTGCGGCAGCAGCGAAGGCTCGCCTACTGGCACCACGTCGTAGCCATCAACAGCACCGGGGTTGGGGTTGGCCTGCCAGCTGCGCAGCACCAGGCCGTCATCCGTCACCGAGAGGCTGCGGTACAGCCAGGCCTGTGGATCAGGCACCAGGCCGCCGTGAGCATCGATCACCACCGTGGGCACTGCTGCATTGCCGCTGGCGAACCGGGGCGGCAGGGCTTGGCGGCGCGGCTCCCGCCAGACGATCTCCACTGGCCCCGATGCCGGAGCAGCACTGGCGGAATCGGTAGGGAGCCGCCAGTTGAGTAGGTCGCCTCGGGGTACCAGTTGCAGACGGGGCAGGGATAGCCGGTCACCCTTGGCAAGGGCTTCCAGCCGGTCCCCTTCTGAAGGCCAGCGGTGTTGGGGCGGCAATTGCAGGATCAGACAGCCGCCATCCCGCAGGGTGAGCAGGTCAGCCAGAAACAGGAACACCCCCAGGTCGGTGCCCTGACCGTCCACATCAGTGGCCACCCGGCTCAGGGAGTCGGGCAGTTCCTGCCAGCTCAGGCGCGAGAGCATCCCGGCGTAGGTGCGCAGGGCATCGCGGTAGAAGCCGGTGGGCCGAGCCGCTTCCAGTCGCTTGAGGTAGCAGGTCTCGGGTTCTTCTATGCCACGGGTCAGATACAGCGGCCGGCGGCTGGTGCCGTCGGGGAGCTCCAGCAGGGTCCAGCAGTCGTAGACCAGCTGCAGGCGATCCCTCAGGCCGGAGAGGGTGGGGTGCTCCAGCCAGGGGGTTTGGGCAGCTTCCAGCGCAGGTGGGGAAGTGGGGCTGTTGGAGGAGGCTGAGCGGCGGCGGCGGGTGGTGGGCACTGGCTGCTGCTTATGGTCACAGCTCTTGCCAGTGGCTGAATGAGTCGCGGGATGAACTATGCAGGGTCTGCATAGTTTCGGTAGGGGCATCAGGGCGAGCAGGTCGACCAGGCCGGGCGACCTTGTGTTCTTATCTGGGTTCGCAGAAGAACTAGGCGTGATTAACCCCCCGCCCATGATTGGCTGCCACGCAGCAGTTAAGGCTTCAATCCCAAAAGCTTTGGGTTCTTATGCGGGCCACGAAGGGTCCGCTCACATAGCATTAGATTTACACGATTAGGTCATCCTGCCTCAGAAATCAGGCCAGGCTTTGGAGCTTAAAAATGGAATTTGTAGTTGTCGGAGAAAGTGTGCTGACAGTTTTCAAGAAGCCAATACCTCAGGCTCTTGGCGGTGCAGATCACTTTTATCTTGCGTCAACAAAGAACGCCCGCGACACACTTGGCTGGGGACCGCAAGGGATTGAGCTGGTTGGTACGGTTCGCGTTACCGCATTAGAGATTGAAAGAGTCGAAAAGTTTATGAAAGCGTCAAAATACAGTATTTCCGTTCACAACTGCGAACATTTTGCGAACTATGTGCTCCATGGAATAAGCCACAGTCGTCAGATGTACAACTCGTTTAAGCAAATGGGCGCCAAAGTGGTTGAAATGCTGCGTCCAGTGCAAAGCGCATCAGAAAACTACAGTGAGACAGTTGCTAGGCAGGTGGCCTATCGCTTGAATGAGCAGCTTAGAATGGCCAGAATTGATAGAGCCAATTCTCGCCGAGTCGAGTTCTGGAGCTCAAGAGGAATTGAGTGCGATTAAGTCATTGGACGAATCGCATATTTAAGCAAAAGCTAACGCGTTTACGCGCATCATCCTCTGCTACAGAGTTACTTCTGGTCCAAGGTGCCTCTGCGTACAGGTGATGGCCGGTGTTCACTCAACAGGGAAGGCAACCACCCGCACTGAGCATGCATCAACAATCTGAATCCACTGCTCGCGGCTGATCCCTAATCGCTCCAACATCTCCCCCAAAGCAATTCCTGAAGTCAGCAATCGCTGCCCCCGCGCATGCAGCTCCCGCCACGTCGGCGGCACCTTCAGCAGGAACCCGTTGTCACGCAAAAAGTGGGTGATCTCCCCATTGGCGTAAGTACGCCCGTAGGGCCGAAAGGGGCCCCGTGAGGGGTCGTAGCGGCGCGCAGCCTTGATCAACCCAATCATCGCCAACTGCAGTAAATCCTCCTTGGGGTGAACAGTGCGCCGAGCGAAGTTGCCGGCGATCTTCTCCGCCAGGTCCATATGCTCCAGGGCCAGAGCGTCGGCAGCGGCATGGGGCCGCACGGGACGCTGGCGCCGCGGCCGGTCGAGCGAAGCCTGACGGGCCGGAGCCCTCGGCGGATGCCGAGCAGGCTCTGCCCATTTGATCTCCAGCTGCCCCGCTCGCGCACAACAAGCAGGCCGGCGGTAGCGGCGTTGCCGCAGCATCCGCGACGCACCGGAAGTCGTTCCCACCAGCACCACCGTGATCGGCAACGACAGCTGAAGCACTTCTGGTTGCCCATCCACAGGCGCCAGAGCCTGCTGGGGCAACTGCTCAGGGGCTGCCATCACTGCACCCGTCATCGCCTTCTTTCCTCCTCCATCACCGGCTCACCAGCAGTGGCGTCACCACCGGCTGGATGCCCTGGGCCTTCCAGTAGCGGCCTTCCAGCCAGAGGGCGCCGTGGCAGAAGGCATCCACCAGGTCCTTGCTGCCCTTGGGAAAGCGGATTGCTTCTTCCACCAAGGGCTGGGCGCGGTGGTGGAAGCGGATTTGACCTGCCTCCACCAGGGGGGCGACGGCATGGGCGCGGGTTTCCTTGCTGCCTCTTGCCGTGATCGGCAGCATCCCCGGTACGCGGCGCCGGAGGGTTTGCAGCACCGCAGGCCCATTGGCAGCGTCCTCGATCAGCACGGCATTGGGCCGTAGGCCCTGCTGCTCCAGCGCCTGCAGGCAGCCCAGCAGGAAGCGGATCACCTCCGGCAGGCCAAAG
>NZ_JAGQCQ010000070.1:0-13073 GCF_024346275.1 Cyanobium sp. BA20m-p-22 | reverse complement strand
GGGGGACGAGATCGGCATGGGCCTCAAAGGGATCCACACGGCTGCGACGGCCCTGACGCGGTTTGGGCTTTTTCTGTAGAGGCCTGCTTTGACGCCAGAGGGCCTGCAAACCCTGCAAAAACCCCTCCAGCTCACGCTTTTCTTCCCCGGGGGTCTGCCAGCTCAGTGGATCGCCCGCCATGGCGCTGGCACGTTGGCCACTGATTAACAGGGCCAGCCGGCTCTGGCAGCTGCGCATCGTGGCCAGGAGCGCTACCGGGTCACACCGCTTTCTGAGCTCCCTGAGGCCCTGAGCCTCCTGATCGCTGAGCACTCCGGTACGTAGGAGCTGCTGCAGCGGTGTTCGCGGCGGGTGGTGCTGCCGCTAGCGGCGTCCCATGGAGTGGTGTAACTCAGGGGGGTCGGTCTGTGACCCTGTTCGGAGAACTACCACCAAACCGAACACAGACCATGACCCTTACCCATAGTGGCGCCTCCGAGCTGGCCCAGCTCATGGAGGGCACCACCGCTGGCGCCTTGATCCCTGAGATCGTGCGCCGGGGCTTCCAGGATCTGCTGGAGGCCGAGGTCTCCGCTGCCATTGGAGCCACTCGCCATGAACGCTGCCCTGATGAGCGCTCCACCCACCGCAACGGCTACCGCCAGCGGCTGCTCACCACCCAGGTGGGCGACATCAGCCTGGCCATCCCAAAACTGAGGCAGGGCAGCTTCTTCCCTGATTGGCTCGAGCCTCGCCGCCGGGTGGACAAGGCGCTCTACGCCCTGGTGATGGAGGCTTACACCGGCGGCATCTCCACCAGGAAGGTTGACGCGCTGGTGGAGGCCCTGGGCGGGGCCAGTGGCATCTCCAAATCAGAGGTGAGCCGCATCTGCCAGGGGCTCGATGAGCAGGTGAAAGCCTTTCTTGGCCGGACGTTGGACCATGCCCGCTTCCCGTACGTCTACCTCGATGCGACGTACCTCCACGGCCGCCTGGGCCGCAACATGCAGGTGGTGTCCCGGGCCGTCGTCGTTGCCATTGGCATCAATGCCCTCGGCTACCGCGAGGTGCTCGGCATTGCCGTGGGTGACAGTGAGGCGGAGGGCTTCTGGCGCCAGTTCCTGGGTTCACTCAAGGAACGCGGCCTCACTGGAACCCGGCTTGTGATCTCAGATGCCCACCTGGGACTGACGGCAGCGATCAGGCGCATGTTCCAGGGCAGTGGCTGGCAGAGGTGCCGGGTGCACTTCCTGCGCAACCTGCTCAGCCATGTGCCGAAAGCTGGCCAGGACATGGTGGCAGCAGCCATGAAGGCTGTGTTTGTGATCCAGGCTCCTGATCAGGTGCGTGGCCACTGGCAGCGGGTCACCGAGATGCTGCGCAAGCAGTTCCCAACAGCCGTACCGGTGATGGACGCCGCCCGTGACGACGTGCTGGCCTTTCTCCACTTTCCCCAGGAGCACTGGCGCAAGGTGTGGAGCACCAACCCTCTAGAGCGGCTAAACAAGGTGATCAAACGCCGCACCAACGTGGTCGGCATCTTCCCCAACGACGCTGCGATCGTGCGGTTGGTGGGTAGCCAGCTGCTGGAGCAGCAGGAGGAATGGCAGCTGGAACGCCGGCGCTTCTTCTCCGAAGCCACCATGGCCAAGATCCCGGAGCCGGAAGAGCCGCTGGAGCTCACTGATGCTGATCCGTCCGCCCAGCCGGCAGCAAGCACCAGCTGAACCGCAACATCTCCTCCCTAGATCTACACAGAACATATCGATCGCTGAGTTGCAAATTCAGCGATCAGGGTTCATAGTGGATGAACGGAGCTGCGCAGTCAGCTTCCAAGCAGTCATCTCTTGACTGCACCTGTTCACCCTCCGGAAAGGGTCACAGGACCTCCTGAGTTACACCACTCGGAGGGGCGCTACCCTGCCGCTTGATCCGGCCGCCCTCCCGCACGCTGCTTTTGAGCTTGAACGATGGTTGAAAGAGGTTGGTGAAAAGCCGCAGTGCCGCGTAGAGCTCGGCCAGCAGCTGGGCTGCCTCCAAGCCCACCAAACGCTGGTAGCCCACCACCCGGCGGATCAGCATCCCGTTCTTCTGCTCCACCCAGGCCTGATCGTTGCTTTGGTAGGCGCGTGAGCGGGTGAGTTCGATCCCCTGCTCCGGTGCATCGCACCACTGCTCCATCAGGGCGTTCATGAAGGCTGGATCGTTATCCGCGTCGATCCCGCGCAGAGGGAAGGGCAGTTGCTGCCGCAGTCGCTGGATGGCGGCCAACACCGAGGCCCCATCCCGTGTGATCACCGGCAGGCTCTCGCTCCAGCCCGTAGCAATGTCGGTGGCCACCAGGGTCCAGATGAACCGTCCCTCGAGGCGGCCGCCGCAATGGGCCACCAGGTCGATCTCCAGCCAGCCGGGCTGCTTGTGGTCGTCCCAGCCCTTGAACGTACGCACCTGAACGCGCCGCCGCACGCCGCTGTGGGCCCGCGGAGGGCGCCGCCATCCATTGCCCCCACTGCTCAGTCGGACAGGGGCCAGCAGCCGATCAATCGTGGCGCTGCTCATCGTCAACACCCTCGCCCTCACGCCCTGCTCCAGCTGCAAGTGGCCGTGGTGCTCAAGCGACTCCACCAGCTGCGGCAACAGGGCATGGAGCCGCTTGCCACACAGCCGATCACTGGCTTCCCAGAGCGGCACAAGCGCCTCAACCACCTCGGGGCCGTAACGGCGGCGGTGCTGGCCGCGCTGGCTGCTCTGCCGCTGACCGGGTTGCTGGTTCAACCGGCGTAGCAGCGATTTGCGGTGATAGCCGGTGAGGGCCTGCAGCTCATTCAGCAGCAGCTGTTTCCCCGCACGGCTCAGGCTCCGGTAACGGGCAGCTGCAGCGCTTAGTGCCAGCGCTATCCGTTCTCCTTCCTTGAGAGAGTCTGCCCGGGCTGACCTCAGGCCTTGCACGTCACCCCGCGCCGGTGCCATGGGCGGTTGCCAATTCTGATGCAACAACCCTAAACGGGTAGCAGCTTTAAAGATGCAATGCGCACATCAACCTGATTGACACAGGACATAGGTGACTTGGTTTTTGCTCATCGCGAACGCTTTTGGGCCTAATCCGTTGCCCCTGCTATGCCGCTGTCAAGGTCAGCTGCGTTTTCCCAGGGCTGGGACCACAGCCCTTGCATCGTTGCGAGTCTCGCCTGAATCGCCTGTGGAATGCCTGTGGATAACTCCTGGCCTGGTCCCAAAACCCGCTCTTCCCTGCTGCTGATCAATGGACGTAGAGGCCCCAGCGAACGCGATCAGTCGCCTTAATTGGCCCTTAGACAGCTTGAAAAATCGGCCCGTCGCGGTCAGAGCGGTATTGAACCTGAGCACGGGGTACGTGCTTTAGAAGCTCGCTCAACAATTGATCGAGAAGTTTCTGACTCCGGGGTGCTCCGGCGCCCATCCCTTCCCGGCTGGAGACCAGGACACTAAGGACATCGCCGCGCCGGAGCTCCAGCAAAAGCTTTACTGGCAGTCCGCCTGAGACAAGATCCAACGAGGCATTGCGTCGATCCAGCCAGGTGAGGACCCCTCCCCAGCTCTGGGCGAGCTGCTCGAGCGCATCGCGCAGCGCTTTGCCATCGGCGATCGGTTTGATCAGTGCCTCAAAGCGGGCCATGGCTGCTTTCGTAAGCGCCCACTCTGGCGTTACTCAGTAGTGATCAGCAACTGCCGCATTTTGCTGTTGCTCATCAAGAGCCAGGCGGCCTGCCAACCCTCGTCAGCGCTGCACCGCCCAGCAGCGCCAGCAGCAGGTTGAGGGTGGAATCAAAACCCATCTGCAGTTTCTCAAGCGTGCCTGGGCATACCTGACCAACTGGCCGGCCTGCCAATGCCCGTTGGCCGCAGACCCCAGCAGCAAGGGAATAGATCAAAAGCTGGGTGCAGATCACTACCGCCAGGGTCTTAAAGACAAAGCGCTCACGATCAAAGGGAGGCTGAGGTCCTCGGGGCTTCCCACCGTGAGGTGCTCCTGACGGTGCTGGCGGGAGTTGATCACTCATGCATCTGCACCTTCAACCCATTCCACTGCCTGTTTACGGCTGGCAGGTCAGTAGCCAGCCGGTGCCATTGCCATCGGCCTCCCAACGGGGTTGCCAGTTCTTCCAGCTGTAGTGCTGCCCTGCGCCGTTGGTGTTGGCGGTGTAACCACCACCGACTAGATCAGCTTCTCCGTTGGGGTCGTTATGAATGGCGACCGCCTCGGTGAAACCGATCACCACACTCCAATGACCCCCACCTGATGGTGCTGACACCGGACCGTGATGCAGCCAGCCCACGGCGACTGGCCGTCCCAGGTTGATCTGCTGCTCCAAAGCTGCTCGATCACCATTGGTCGCGAAGTTGGCCGTAAGCCCCAGTGAGCGCAGCGCTGAGAGCTGGGCCTCTGCACTTGTGCTGTCGCCGTACTTGGCGCGGATGGCGTTGTACTCATCGTCGGAGCTGACCTTGCCCCAATAGCGGGCGAGCATGGCGCAGCTGCTGGAGAAGCACTCCCGGTAACCGGTACCGGAGACGTTGTCGTTCTGGTTCTCCCAGGCCACCGTCAGGGGGTTGGCATGAGCTGATGTCTCTGGAGCCGGGGGTGCTGATGGTGTCGCACCGAGAGGTGCGCTCTGCAGATCCGATGAGAAGGTCTGCCGCCAGGGTGCGGCCTCGGTGAGGATCGCTGGGTCAGCACTGATCACGGCGAGCCGCAACTGCTCGATGCCCTCGAGTTGCTGGGGCTCTGCCTTCCAGGCATTCCAGAACTGCTGCCAGCGTTCAGCTGTGAACGGTGCCTGGGCGGCAGGAGAGGTTGTGGTCATGGCAGCAGGGCAGTCCCTTGCTGTTGCCGAATGGGCCGGCAAGACTCCAGAGCGAAGATAAAAACTATGCACAATTCGCATAGTTTTTATCGATCTAGGCTGCCCGTAAGATGAATTGAATGGCTATGGCCTATGCGATTACTAGCTCAGCCTGCTGCCCTGCTCGCGCCACTGCTACTTGGCACCATCGCTCAAGCACAGGGCTTTCGATCTACTAGCCTTGATCACAACATTGTTGCGCTAAAGGAGTCACGGAGCCTTGCTGCACTTTGTGCCAAAGACCCACAGATAAAGGAGTGTCAATTTGCAATAGGAGAATGGAAGCCGGAGGAACTCGAGCGCGTCAAACTTGAAGTTCCAATATGCTTCGATCAATGCATGCTCGATGTATTTGGTTTCTACAAAGATCCTGACACTTCTCGAGAAATTCCAGCTGTTCGGACCAAGGACTTCGATGGTTCTGCGCCAAGCCGAGGCTTTGAAGCCGTCTTTTATCCCGTTGCTCTACGGCTCTTCCGATATGAAGGATGTGCAGGCTGTGCCTTGATCTACCAATACCCAACCAAGGTCACAGCAAAGATCAATGGCCAGTCCTATGGTCTACCAATTCTGGCCAGAGGTGGTTACTACATGCCAGGTGGCCTGAGGACGGCCATTATCAATGCGCCAACATCCCCTTTGACTCTGCAGGCTGCGACCAGTGAGGGTGACTTCACCGTCAACATATCGAGCAAGGCGGTGAGTGAATACGCCAAAATGCTTCGGCTGCTTAAGTACGACCAAGTTCTTTAAATCATGAAAAACACATTTGCTTATTTCGCCCTCGGCCTTGCTCTGTCGGTTTCAGGGATTCCAGCTTCCGCGCAAATCGGCAATGCTGGCAACTCTCCCAGCACGCCTGCACAAAATGTCTTTTGCGAGAAAAATCTGAGGTCGACAGTCACTCGTGTCAGCAAGACTGTACTGCCTAGTGGCTACAGTGATCTTAAAGATGTTCAGCTGAACTCTGACTTCCGCTTCCCCAAAAACGATCTACCTTTTTCGCAGGCTCTTTCCCTGAATGATCCGGTTACGGGACAGTCGGTGGGGGTGCTTGACCAGAACTTCATTCCAGGTGGATCAAAGGTCTCTTCTGCTTGGGGGCGCTACGGAATATCGATTGGTGGTTATTGGGTCTACATCTCCAGTGGTGGCTTTGGCTCTGCTGTGATAAGCAACATAATCCCTTTCGAGGCTGATATCCTATGGATACCTGATGGCGAAAGCTTCCTCATCATCAAGGGCTGCAACGGGAGATTTACGGTTACCAATGAAGTTGCCGCTGCTCTTCGTAACTTCCCCGCAGGCAAGAACGGTTATATCCGTTTCTCCACCGAGGGAACCGGGAGTGCTGTCCTCTCTGAAATTGGCAAAGAAACAGTCCAAGCATGGAAAAAAGTTTATGCAAATTGGGCCCCGGAAGCTCCCCCAAAAGTGGAATCCTTGGGTTTCTAGATCCGTTACCCACAACCACCCCTGCTGACAGTTCTGCAGCAGAGGTAAGTTCGTAGAAGTCAACTCCGATCTCTACTGATAAGGAGTACCTTGCTGCCGGCCACAGGTTTTGCCTTGTGTGGCCGGTTTTGCAGACTGTTTCCGTGAATCCAGCCGGCAGGCGATTGGAGCTCTTTGGTTTGCCAGCAGCTTGAAGCGGGCACCACCGGCGGCCGCTCAGGCAGCACCCTGCACAGGGAGAGCAGACCAGCTGTTGATGCTGAACTTGGCCGCTCGGCAATAGCCCCTGACCTCCCCGGGGCGCTGCCCCCTGTGCCATGGGCCTCACCTTGATCGAGGCAGCCAAATACGAGAACCGTCTTGAGCATCTAGCTGTGCTCAAGACGTTTTCAGAGGGCGAACTGCTCGCCCAGCTGCCGTTCATGAACATTGCCGGCAGCGGCCTCTTCTATTCCGCTGAACAGGAGCTCCCCTCGGTGGGCTTCCGCGCTGTCAACGAGGGCTACACCCAGAGCTATGGCGTGGTGGATCAGCGCGCAGAAGCGGTGCACCTTTTTGGTGGTGACGTGGACGTCGATCGCTCGATCGTTGACCTGATGGGCCCTGAGGCCCGTGCCAGCCAGATCGAGATGAAGGTGCGCTCCATGCGGCTCACCCTGGAGGCGACGGTGATCAATGGCGATAGCAGCGCCAACCCCAGGGCATTTGACGGCCTCAGTAAGCGCCTGCAACCAGGCGATGCGATGGCAATCGACAACGCAGGCAGTGGTGGCGGCAGCGGTGGCAGCAGCACTGCTCCTGGTGCACCGCTTGATTTCGATCGCCTCGATGAGCTAATCGATTCGGTGAACGCCTATGGCGGCAGCAAGGTGCTGGTGATGAGCAAGGCGATGCGCCGCCAGCTCAATGCCCTGGCCCGCGCCTCCATTGGTGGCGGGGTGTATCAGACCAGTACCAACTCCTTTGGGATGACGGTGCACCGCTACCAGGACTGCGAGCTCGTCACGGTTGACCGCGATGCCCAGGGCATTGAGGTGATGGGTTACGACGAGGCAGGCGGCACCAGCTCGATTTACTGCTGCACCTTTGGCGATCAAGGCGTCACCGGTTTGCAGGGCCCCTTCCAGGGTCGCTATGGCATTTCGGTGCGGGACCTGGGCGAGGTGCCTGATGCCCCGGTGTTTCGCACCCGCGTCGATTGGTACGTGGGCTTTGCCGTGCTCCAAAGCCGCGCTGCTGGCCGCCTCTTCAACATCACCCCTGCTAATTGAGCCATGAACGGCAATCCCTTGCTTGATGCGGAGACCACCCTGGTGGGCTGGACCAACCGCAGCGCCATACGCAACTTGGAGCGCACCTTCCTCTCTGGAGAAGAGGTGCTGCTTACAACCAAGCTCGATGCGGCATCACGCTTCTCAGTAGTAGCAAGTAACCCAGGCTCTGCTGCTGCAGTTGAAATTCAGGTGTCCTTTGCACCTGTGCTGCGTGATGGCACAACCGGTAGCTGGGTGGTTGCAGCCACCGTGGCGCTGCCAGCAGAAGGGGGCCGGGTGGAGGCGTTCATCAGTGGACGTGACATCCAGCTCAATGCTGCTGATTTAGCTGATGTGGATTTGCCGGCGGTCTGCTTTGCAAAAGCAGAGGTGAGCCCCGAGACCCCTGAGGGGATGCACGTAGGACTTACGGCCACTATTCCTGCTTGATGGTGACTCCTGTGCGCCATGACCTAAGTGATCCAGCCATTCCTGAGGGAATGGTGCGGATCAGTGCTGGAGCAGAGCACCGCTTTATATGGCCGGTGCACCTAGGCGGCTGGCAAAGCCTGGGCTGGCAGCTGCAAGAAGCTGGATCAGATCTACCGGATGCACCTACTAACGGTGCTGATCTGCCAAGCGCACCTACCGGTGCGATCGATTTGATTGCTCCGCTCGAGCCAGAGCCAAAGGAAGTAGCTCAGCCACTGCTTGCTGTTGAACCAGCAGCATTGCCAGAAGCGGAATGGGAACCAGAGCCCGAAACAGCAGCTGAGCCCAAGCCAGATGCAGCCCCTGCGCCAGTAGCAGCCCCTGCGCCAGTAGTAGCGCCTGATTTTCAGGCCATGACCAAGGCGCAGATCCTTGAGCACTGCTCCAGCGTCTATGGCGTCGAGCTTGATGGCAGCCAGACCAAGGCAGAGCTGGTGGAGCAGGCCACGGCACTGGCGCAGCAACCGGTTGAGCAGCCGCTGAGTGATCTGCTGCTGGATGACCCCCTGATTTAACGAGGATCAGCAGATGACCCTTGCCATGCGTACCAGCGTTGCGATCAGCAGTGGTGGCATCAGCGCGCAGCTGATCCGCCTGCTGCCACCTGCTGGCTGCCCTGGTGAGGCGGTGTGGGTACCGCCCAATGAAGTGCAGCGCTGGGAGCAGCTGGGGTTTAAGCGTGCGCCAATCCCAGCTGCCGAGTTGGAGCTGAGCTGGCAGCCCGTTGGCCCGGAGTCGGGCGGGCTGATCCCGATCGAGCTGCTACTCAACCCACGCACCACGCCTCCCAATGCGGTGACGGTGGACTGGGGCGACGGCACGGCCGAGACCCTGCCCTGGCCGGTCGGCGGCGATGGCAATGGCCGGCTCCAGCACGGCTACGCCAGCCGCAGCGACTACACGATCACAGCAGAGCTCACCGGCAGCGGTGTTACGGCAACGCTGCTGGTGAGCTTGGCGGGCTGTCCGATCTGGTCACCGGAACCACCAGCACCTGCACCAGGCCCTGGTCCCAACCCAGCTCCTGGCACCGTGCTGCCGTTGATCCCCGGTGCTGGCATTGCGGGCGGTGCCTACGACGGCAGCGCAACCCAGCAATGGAGCCTCACGCCATGGGGTGGCGGCAGCAGTGCTGGTGGTGTGCCGCCCAGCGATGGATCGAGCTCCTTATTCCTATGTGCTGATGGCAGCTGGGCGATCCCGCCAGCTGGCAGTGGTGCTGGCAGCCGCTGGTTCAACGGTGATGGCCCCCCGGGTCAAATCGCTGGTGCTGTACCTGGTGACTACTACCTCGATGGCATCAGCGGCCTCTTCTACGAACTGGAGAACTAAGCGATGCCCTGGAGCCAGATCACCAACATCAAGGGGCCCCCAGGCGAGAAAGGGGAGGCGGGGCTGGCCAACGGCAGCTTCTCCAAGCTGCTGAGCTCACACCTGGATCTCTACGTCTCAACAACCGGCGACGACACCACAGGCGATGGCACGGAGTTACTCCCCTGGGCGAGCCCGCACCGGGCGATGCGCGAGCTGTTTGCCTACATCATCACGCCGGAAGCCTCGGCAACGGTTCATATCGCCGATGGCCAGTACACCTTCTCTGAGCCGCTTGAGATCGGCCATCCCAACGGAGAGCGGATCAAGGTATTGGGCGGCTCAGTTGGCAGCAGCAAGCCCTCCAGCAGCGAGCTCACCGGCAATGCTGAAACTGGCAACACTGCCGGCAGCTTGGCGTTCAATGACGCCGTGCTGGCTGGCTACTACAACACCCGCTGGCAGTTCAATGCACCGCAAGCGCTGCTCTGCACCTCTGGCAATGGTGTGACGCTGGATCAAATCCTGGTGCGCGGCGCCGGCCAGACCACCAAGGCAGGCCTTGTGCTCAAGGGAGGCGCTGTCAATTTGGGTATCAACTATTCCGGCAACGTGGCCTTCTGCAATTGCAGCCTGGGCGTCGAGGTTGCTGCCAGAAGCCTCAAAGCCCCTGGAATTCAGGTTGCCAACTGCAACACCGGGCTCAGTGTTAGCGGCGGTCGTGCCGAGCTGGACTCGCTTGTGGTGGCCAATTGCAGCGAGCAGGGCATCGACTGCAGTGGCGGCTATCTGCAGGCGATGACTGCCACCAGCCAGCGCAATGGCTCAAGCGGTGTGCGTGCTTACGGCACGGCGGTAGTGGAGTTCAGCTACTCCAACTGCTCGTTCAACAACGGAGATGGGATTGAGGCCCGTGGTGCGGCCGCGGTGACGGCAAACAGCAGCAAGCTCCGCAACCAAACCAGATCAGGTGCGCTTGTAAGTGGTAGCGCCAGCGTGAGCCTCGATAGCGCCCAGGTATCGGGTAACCAGATGAATGGATTGAGCGCAGGTGAGCACGCCACGCTCAGTGCCGGCTATGGCCAGATCCTCAGCAACGGCCAGGTGGGCCTCAGCGTGAGCGGCTGCGCGACGGTGAAAGCCGCTGGGGCATCTATCTCCAGCCACCCGCAGGTGGGGGTGAGCGTGAACGGGCCGGCGTACCTCGATGCTTTTGGCGCCACGATCAGCAGCAACACCGGTGGCGGGGTGAGCATCCAGCAGGGCGGAACTGCCTACCTGGTGCAGGCATCGCTATATGGCAACGGCGGGACGGGCATCAAGGTTCAGGGCGATGGCTACGTTGATTTCACCGGTGGTGATCCGTCGGTGACGCTCTCCCCTGCTGCCAACACGCTTGGCAACGGCAGGGGCTACATCAGCAGATAGGTGCTGACGGCAAACGGAGGGGCTGGGTCGGCAATAGCAGCTGAGATCACTCCGGGCTGCTGGCCCGCTTGACCATGGCTTGGGTAGCAGGCGGCTCTCTTAAAGGTCCGCAGGGTGAGCAAGGCATTCAGGGCGCCCAAGGGGTGCAGGGCCTTGCTGGCGCTGATGGCGCCCAAGGCGTCCAGGGACCACAAGGAGAAGCCGGCATCCAGGGTCCGATTGGTCCTGATGGTGTTCAAGGCCAGCAGGGCATCCAGGGTGCTGCGGGTTTGGGCATCACCTTTAGGAGTTTGCGGAAAAACGCAAGCGCCGAGTGCGTTTCCCCCAGCCAAAAGCTGATTTCTTGCTGATTTCAGCTCTCAGTGCAGTTCAGACGGCTTGATGAGACCTTTTGGGGCAGTTTTGAGACCTTTGGCCGTGCAATTGGCCACACCTCTGGGCAAAGCGCTGCTCACGCTGCCTCCATCGCCGCGGGGCGGAGCAGATTGCCGAGGCGGATCAGGTTGTAGGCGATCACGTGCAGACCAAACACAGCGCTCACCTTTTCGGTGCCGCGCAGTTTGAACTGACGTAGTCCACCCCACTGCTTGATCCAGGCAAACACCTTCTCGATGCCACGGCGGGCATTGATCGACTTGGCGTAGCCCTCGTGGCGGGTGGTGCGCCCGTCAATGGCGGAGCCGCCGAGGCGAGCGGTGTTTTGGGCGACATGCGGCGTGACACCGATGCGGCGTATCTCGGCGACAAAGCCCTTGGTGTCGTACCCCTTATCGGCACCAAGGGTTTTCTGGTGGGCACCGGGACGATCAGCCGCCATTTCTTTGGCCGCATCCCGCTCACCGGTGCCCACCGCTTGGGTGACTTGGCAATCCACGATCAGGGCATGGCGGTTGTCCATGAGCACATGGCCCCGATAGCTCGGTTGAGCTGGATGGGCGTTGGACTTGCGCGCCAGTAATGCGTCTGGGTCAGTCTTTGAGCGGTGGGTCTTGTTGCTGAGCTTGACGCCGCGGAAATCGCCCTTGGCTCGTTTCTTGCACTCCTTGGGAACCCCGAAACCCCCACCTGGGCCTGATGGCGGTGGTGGCGGTTCGGCCTGACCATCGATCCGCTCCAGGGAGGCATGGGAGGCCCAGGCCTGCAGCAGGGTGCCATCTACTGAAAAGTGCTCATCGCTGAGCAACGGCTTGACCTCTGGAGCCGCCATCAGCTTCTCCAGGAACCTGCCCATCACCTGGTCATTGAGGAGCCGTTCGCGGTTCTTGGTAAAGGTGGTGGGGTGCCAGATCGGATCGTCGGGGCTCAGGCCGACAAACCAGCGGTACAGCAGGTTGTATTGGAGCTGCTCGAGCAACAACCGCTCCGAGCGGATGCCGTAGAACGCCTGCAGCAACGAGGCCAGCAGGAGTTGCTCGGGCGGAACTGAGGGCCGGCCTTCTGCGGCGTAGAGCTCGCAAAAGGTGGGATTGAGCCGATCAAGGGCCTGATCCGCCAGTTTCCGGATCCGCCTCAGCGGATGACAGGCCGGGATCCGCTCCTCGATCGACACGTAGGAGAACAGGGAGCCGCTGCTCTCCCGGTGACCTCGCATCTGGGCTGGGCAGTTGCCCCATTTTCGCGCAGGACTGGTTTTTCAGCAAACTCTTAAGGGCCAGGTGGCAACAGAAACGGAGCTGCCAGCTGATGCAGCCCAGGGCGATGCCTACATCGTTCAGGCCGATGACTCCTTTCAGGTGTGGGACCTCGCCACCAGCACCTGGGTGAATGGTGGCTCGATCCAGGGACCACAGGGAATCGAGGGCCCTGCTGGCGTTGCTGGCGTCCAAGGAGAAGTGGGTCCTGCTGGCGCTCAAGGCGTGGAAGGACCAGCTGGCGGCCAAGGCATGCGCGGTACGGGCTGGTTCAACGGCAGCGGCGCTCCTGCGGAAGATATCCCTGGCTCTATTCCAGGTGATTTGTACCTGGATAAGGACAGCGGTGATGTCTACACGCTGAGCTGAATGGCGAGCTGGTCTTTGGCGGGCAACCTGCAGGGTCCGGCTGGCCCGAGCGCCGTGTCGGCTGATGCCGGCAACAGCGCCAGGTTGGGCACTGACGCCAAGGTGTTTGTGCCCACCTCCCTTTATGTCCTGCCCGTGGCTACGGCCAAGGTGTTGGGCGGCATCAAGGTGGGTGCCGGGCTGAGCATCACCGCCGATGGCGTGCTCAGTGCTGCGATGGCAACCACCTACGTCAATAAGGCTGGCGATGTGATGAATGGCCCGCTGCGCT
>NZ_JAGQCQ010000007.1:0-32869 GCF_024346275.1 Cyanobium sp. BA20m-p-22 | reverse complement strand
CAACAGCCCCAGAGCGCCATCAGCGTGATTACTTGGATCGAGGTGCTTGTGGGCAGCCGGGATGGGGAAGCCGAGCAGCTCGAACCCTGGCTGGAGAGCTTTCCTCGCATCGCGCTCGATCAGGCGATTGCCCGGGAAACGGTGCAGCTGCGCCAGCGGCACGGGCTCAAAGTGCCCGACGCGATCATCCTGGCTACGGCCACCTGCCATCGCCTCACCCTTGCCACCCGCAACAGCCGCGATTTCCCCTTGAGCCTCGGCGGCGTGGTGCACTCGAACCCGCCGCAGTGATCTGGGGGCGTTTCGGCCTTGACGTGCCGGCCAACCTGGGCCTCACGTCGACCACCTACCTCCACCCCTTCGCCGCTGGAGGCAACAGCACCGGAGGCGTGCATGGCCGAGGGACAACCATCGCCCGGCACCTTGCTGCCGCTGGCCCTGGTGCAGCTGCAGCCCGGAGCAGACCCCGCCACCAACCGGCGCGCCGCCGAAGCCTGGCTGGAGCGCGCGCTTCAGCCTCCGGCCGGAACCCCCAACCCGAAGCTGCTGATGCTGCCGGAGATCTGGAATGCCCCTATGCGGCTGCCCGCTTCGCTGGCGATGGTGGCGCGGTTGGCGATGCGCCATGGCGTGAGTGTGATCGCCGGCTCGATTCCCGAGAGCGGTTCCGACGGGCGGCTCCACAACACCGCCACCGTGATCGATCCCGACGGCCGTCTGCTTGCCAAACACCGCAAAGTGCATCTCTTCGATGTGGATGTGCCCGGCGGCATTCGCTTCCGCGAATCCGACAGCCTCACGGGCGGCAACCGGCTGACAGTGCTTGACGGGGCCGGTGACCCGCTGGCCACCGGGCTGGCCCAGCCGCCGAATCTGGGTCTGCTGATCTGTTACAACATCTGCTTTGGGGCTGGCCCTACTGATGCAGCAGCAGCTGGGCGCCGCCGTGATCGCCTGCCCCGCCGCCTTCAACACCACCACCGGAGGTGGCCCTGGCCCGCCAGGCAATCCCCACCAGCCAGCAGCGCCGCCCCGATCTTTACCGGCTCACGGCCCGTGGGCGCCGCTTCTGAACGCTTGAACCGGCCTGCTCTGTGGGGCATTTGGCCAGGAGTGCGGACCGGGGAGTTCCAGGTTCGTCTGGTTCCGCCGGGCTGCACCCCCCGCGGCCTGGGCTATCAGTTTCAGCGACTGCCGGCGGCTGTGAGCTGATCACGTTTGAGGTGCAGATAGAGCTGCTCCGGCTCGCGGTACTGGCGCGGCAGGCAGTGGTTGAGGATCTCCAACTTCTGCCAGCAGACCGTGCGGCGGGCCTTGTTGATCGTGACGCCATCGCGCACCAGGATGCGCATCGCCTTGCAATAGAGGGGGTTCTGGGCTTCCAGTTCCCCAAGACTCAAACCATCGCAAGCCATCCCATCCCCGGGAAGGGTGCAGTTCCATCCAAAGCCTCGCGAGCCTGCATCGAAGGCCGCCCTTACAGGCGTTCACAGATCGGCGGCCAGCGGGCGCGTGCAGCTGGTTGTGTTGCTTGCGTCCACTGACCAATTGTCACGCTTTCCTGGTTAAGGCGTCTGACAGGGAGGCCAGCCCTCGCGGCACCAGATGCCTCGAAATGGCTGCTACAGCAACGAATTGGCCAGCATTACCGGCAGCTGGACCAATCCTAGCGGGATCCCCATCTGCTGACAGAGCGGGCCCTGGCAGGGGTAATCCTGCGATTCTTAAGGAATGTGAAGCAGCGGCGTCATGACCTCTCCGTCCTCCAATCCTTCCCTGTTCACCAAGACGGTGGCCCAGCTGCGTGAACTGGCCCGCAGCCTCGGCGTTCGGAGCTCCACCCGCCTCGCCAAGAAGGAGCTGGTGGAGGCACTTGCCCAGGCCCAACAGGAAGCGAGCGCCCACAACGAACCGGCCAAGACCAGCAGCGCAGTGTCTGTCTCAGCGGCCCCGAGCCAGGTGACCTTCCTGCCCCGCGACCCCCAGTGGGCCTACGTGTTCTGGAGCATCAGCACCGCTGACCGCAAGCGTGCCGCCGCCGCCGGCGGCCAGCAGCTCTGCCTGCGGGTGGCCGATGTCACCGGCCTGCCCCTGGGTGCCAGCCACCCCCACGCCCTGCAGGAGCTGGTGGTGCCAGCCAACGCCACGGAGTGGTACTTGCCGGTACCGCTCAGCGATCGCGACTACCGCGTTGAGCTCGGCTACCGCCTCAGCGGCGGCGGCTGGCTGGCGCTGGCGGTGTCGTCGGTGGCGCGGGTGCCGGCAGAGGGGCCTAGTCCGGTGGTGGCGGATCTGTTTGTGCCGTTCTCGCTGGAGGGTCCGATCGGAGTGGCCAGCCAGCCCGTGGGCGGCAGTGGCGGGGTGGAGCACGAAAGGCTGTACCAGCTCGCCAGCGCCGGCAGTGCCCGCAGTCGCCGCATCGGTTCGGAGGTGCTGCATGAGCAGGACTTCAATCAAGATCAGGGCGATCTGCTCAACGCCTCGGGCGCTGGTGTGTGGGCCAGCGGCCGCAGCGAATCGGGCAGCGGCCTGCAGCGCCAGCGCTCCTTCTGGCTGGTGGCCGATGCCGAGCTGATCGTCTACGGCGCCACCGAACCGAGCGCCAGCCTGTTCATCGGCGAGGAGCAGATCGCCCTTGAGGCCGATGGCACCTTCCGGGTGCACGTGCCCTTCCGCGATGGGCAGCAGCTCTATCCGATCCGCGCCGTCGCCGCCGATGGCGAACAGGAACGCGCGATCCGGATGGAGTTCCAGCGCCGTACTCCCGAGGCGCGGGTGAACAGCCGGGAAGGGGCCCAGCTGGCCTGGTTCTGAATATCAACCCAGGGCGGTGATTGCCCCCGTTTGGGGGCATCGCCCATGGTCCAGAAGGAAGAGACTGGGTCCAACAACAAATCGGAGGTCCGCCATGATGGACTTCAACGACTGCCTGGGCCGCACCTGCCTGAAATGGAGCGCTGACGGCGAACTTACCTCTGTGGACCTGCTCCTGGTGCTGGACCGCCTGGCCCAGGTGGACCAAGAGGTGACGGACCTGCGCACCGACAGCCTCGATCGCCAGCCATGTGCCTCGATCAGCTGAAGGCCTTCCTCCGGCAGATGGAGAATATTCCAGGTGAATACAACTGAGCCCGATCCAGTCCGCCATTCCTAGACTAAATATCACTCCGAGAAGGGGGTTCCATGGCCACCACTAATCTGCCGGCCTCCCAGGCCGAAAATTCTTCTGCTGCAGCCCTGCACCAGCTCAAGGAGTTGCTGGAGCGCGATTCCGCCTTTGCCCAGGCTCTGGGCGCCACCGCCTCCACCGAGGCTGCGGCCAAGCTGGCCTCTGAGCACGGCATCGTTGTGACCCCAGAGGCGCTCTGGCGTCATCGCGGCACCCTGGTCAGCGGCGGCCTGCCCACCTGGCGGGGCTGAGGCAACCCGTCGCCCCCAGCCGCTCCGATGGCTGAGCATGAGCGCCTAGGCGATGAGAGCGGCGCTCAGCGAGGCCAGGAGAGCTCAGTGTTCAACCAGCTGCAGCGCACGCGGCAATGGGAAGCCGATCGCACCCACCTGCTTAGGCCAGCGGCGTTTCACGCCTGGGCGGCCCCAGGTTGGGCAGTAACTCAGTAGAGCGCCTGCTCGGCGTAGGTCTCGATCGTGCTGTCCGAGGCGGCGGTAATGCCCCCGCTTTGGCTGGTGAATCAGCTGCCGATCAGGGCGCACCCCCTCCCTGTCGCCGCAACGCCAGCCACTGATCAGGCCACCGAGCTCGGGCACGCCCCGCAGCCGGTCTCCGCTGGTGGGATCGCTGAACTCCCAATGGGGATAGCGAAGGTCGCGCTGACCAAGGGGCAAGGTGGTCAGTGCCAATCGGAGTCGAGCCCACTTGGGCCACCAGCCATCGCCTGGATCGAAATGCCCTTTCGCCCCTTTTCGGCGCCCCAGCCACTCGCCTCGGAGGGCATCGCCTTCCGCTGCCTCCCCTGCCATGCGTTCCTCCCTCCGCCGCCAGCTGCTGCACCTCGCCACCGATCTCTCGGCCCTGGCGGCCCACCCCGATGACCTGGGCCACGGCTTCGATCTACTCACCCGCAGCTATGCCACGCCGGTGGCGGAGGCCGCCCGCGCCGCCCTGCGCCGCAACCCGGCGATCGCACCGCTGATCCGCGAGCGCTACTGGGGGCGCTGGCCCAGCCAGGCGGAGCTGCTGGGGCTGCCTGAGGAAAGCCTCGGCCACGCCTACGCCAGCTGGTTCGCCGGTGCCGGCAGCCAGCCACTGCCCGATCCGTTGCTGCAGGCCGGCAGCGATGGCGACGACACCTGGCTGCACCAGCGCGTGCGCCACACCCACGACCTCTGGCATGTGGTGTGCGGCTGCCCGCCCACAGCGGCAGGGGAAGCGGCGATGAGCGCCGTCAACGTGATGCAGCTGCGCTGGCCCGGCAGCGCCATGCTGCTGGGGGCCGATCTACTGAACCGCTGCCTGGAAGGTCCGGCCGCCAGCGAAGTGGACGTGGGGCAGGCGACGGCCTACGGCCTGGAGCTGGGCCGAGTGAGTGCACCGCTGCTGGCCCAGCGCTGGGAGCAGGGCTGGGATCGCCCCCTGGCCGAGTGGCGCGAGCAGCTGGGCATCACCGGCCTGGTGGTCAACTCGCCGTTCAAGGCGGAGACGCCTCGGGGCTGAACGGCAGCAGACGGCGCATCAACAGGGGCTGCAGCAACAGATCCGCCAGCACCACCACGAACAGCAATGCCAGCAGCTGCGCTCCCAGGGGTTCCGCCAGCGCCGGCGCGACGCCGCGCAGATGCGGCAGTTCCTCCGTCATCGACACCGCCAGCGCCAGGGGCACCGCCGCCCGCAGACCGCAACCGGCAACGACCAGGCGATCCCTCCAGGAAAAAGGGGGCGCCGGCATCACTGCCCACACCGCCAGCAGCCGCGCCAGGGGGAGCACCATCGCCAGCGCGAGCCCGAGCGGCAGCACCGTGAGCAGCGCGGCGGGCTTCACCAGCAGACCGAGCAAAAGCAGCACCGTGATTTCGGCGGCGGTGTTCAGCGGATGCATCACCCGGCCCAGGGCCTGCTGCTCAAAGCGACCGATCCGGTAGCGGCCATTGGAGAGCAACACCCCGGCAACGAACACCGCCAGCAGCCCACCACCCCCCAGCAGCTGGCCGAAGCCGAAGGCCACAAAGGCCAGCGCCACCGCCACCAGCAGCAACATGGGCTCGGAGCGCACCAGGGCATCGATCAGGCGCGGCGCCACGACGCCCACGACCAGCCCGGCCAGCAGGCCGGCCAGAAGATGCAACCCCAGAGCTCCCAGGTGCTCTGGCAGGCGACTGGCCAACAGCCCATGCAGGGCCTGATGGTCGCCATGGGGCTGGGCCTGCAGCAGACCGGCCACCAACCCGAAGACCAGCAAGGTGACCACCGTGCTCACCGCCACCTCGAACTGCAGCAGATGGCTCAGGCGGCCGCGGATGGAATGGCCCAGCGCCCCCAGCAGGTCCTCGATGGCGCCGCTGTCGGTGGCCCCCAGGCAGCACACCGCCAGCACCGCGGCGGCCGGCGGCACACCACCTGGAACCAGAGGCGCCAGCAACAGGAGCGCCAGAGCCGCGACCGCCACGGTGATCAACACACCACCACAGCCCAGCCGCAGGCCTGCCGCGGTCATGCCACGGATGCGGCGCAGGTCGGTCTTGAGACCGGCGTAGAAGATCAGCAGAGCCAGGCTCACCCGGTGCAGGGTTTCCACCTGCAGCGGGCCGAGGGGCTGGGCCTGGGTCAACCACTCCGTGGGAATCACCAGGCCCAGCAGCAGCACGGCGGCCGCCCCTGGCAACCGCCACTTTGCTGCCAGGCGATCCACGGCCAGGGCAGCCAGGTAGATCAGCCCAAGGCCAAGAAAGAAACCGCGTGGCAGCAGCGTGCCCTGTAGGTGGGCATGGGGCAGGGGCAAGGAGATCAGAGGAGCAATCAGCACCTGAACCTGCAGCACCAGCGGGGCCATCTTCGCCCCGGGATCGGCCGAGCAGCGCAAGCAGCGCCCCCTTTGATGCAGTGATGTGTTGATGCTGTGATGTAACCTGTCCGCTATGCGCACCACGCTCGACATCGAAGACGATGTGCTGGCAGCCGCCCGGGAGCTGGCACGCCGCCAGGGCACCACGGCGGGCCAGGTGGTGTCGCGCCTGTTGCGAGCTGCGCTCAGCGGCGCACCCTCCACGGGCCCGGCTGCGGCCGGGGCACCACCCAGCGTGGCTGGATTTCGCCCCTTCCAGGCCCGGGCTGAGGTGGTGGTGACCAATGAGCAGATCGATCAGCTGCGGGATGAGGCCGGCCTCTGATGGGCCGGGCCCTGCTCGACATCAACGTGCTGATCGCTCTGCTGGATCAGGGCCATCTGCTGCATCGGCCCGCCACCCGCTGGCTGGAGCAGCAACTCGAGCACGGCTGGGCCACCTGCCCGATCACCGAGAACGGCGTGGTGCGGATCATGGCCCAACCGGCTTACCCCAATGCACAGCCAGCTGCCCTGGTGGCCGCACGCCTAGCGGAAGCCTGCAGCCATGCCAGCCATGCGTTCTGGCCGGAGCCGATCAGCCTGCTGCAGGAGGGGTTGATCCGCTGGGAGCGGCTGCTGGGCCCGCGCCAGATCACCGATGCCTATCTACTGGCCCTGGCCGCCAGCCAGGGCGGCCGCTTCGCCAGCTTCGATCAGCGCATCACTCTTGAAGTGGTGCCCAGCGCCGAGGCCCACCATCTCTGCCTGATTCCGTGCAACTGAACAGGCCCTCTCAAACGGATGAGCCGTGAACGGATGACCAGTGGCCCCAGCCTGGCCACCATGGGCGCTGGTGCGGTTGAGGCCGGATCCATCAGCCCCGAACGATGCTGTATTTCTTCCCGAACTTCGGCCTTGGGCCGGTCATCCTTGCGCTGATCGTCAGCGCGGCCCTCGGGCTTGCCGCCTACCTGATTGTTTTCAAGACCAGACTGTTCGACCACCTGATCAACAAGCCCTTGGTGGGGCCCTACGTGGGTGTCCCCATTACGGTCCTGGCCTTGCTGCTGGCCTTCATGGCGTCGTCCGTGTGGCAAAACACATCGGCAGCGGCAGCCGCCCTGCAGAACGAAGCGACAGCCCTGAGCAGGCTTGGGATCATCGCGGCGACATCCCCCGCACTCGCGAGCGAGCTGAAGGGCGAACTCTCGTCATACATCCAGCTGGTTGAGCAGGGCGAATGGGGCAGGGAGTACAACATGCGGCGCGTTCCAGAGATCGATCAAACCCTTTCCAACCTCTACAGGCGCGCCTGGACGATCGACGCTGGCGCCTGCACCGTGCGGGAGCCCGGATCCCTCTGCACCACCAAAGCCATGGCGGCGGAGATCCTCACCGAAATCAAGCAGCTCGAAGCAGCCCGGGAGCAACGCCTCTCGATCGGAAGCCAATCGAATCTGGGCTATGCGAGAAAGTGGGCTTTCATCTATCTGCTGACGCTGGTTTCCAACGTCACACTTGGCGCCGTGCATCGTGCCAATCGCCACACGGCGATCACGGCCATCGTGCTCTGGTGCCTATGCACAGCCCTGGTCTTTTCCATGATCAAGCTGCATATCCACCCCTACAAAGGATTCAACCCACTCACGCCTGATTTCACCAGCCTGGGCTGATCCTGCCGACCCATGCACCGCCAACCCATGCCCGCCCGACTGCCCCATCACCTCCGGATCGCCCGGCTCCCCCTAATCGCGTTGCTGCTGGCCGGCGCCAGCGCCGCATCGGCCACCCCCCTGCCCTGCAGCAACGCCACCCTCAAGGGCACCTATCTCTACAACGAAAGTGGCGTGCTCAACGGCAAGCCCTACGCCGAGAGCGGCCGCGAGGTGTACGACGGCCAGGGCGGCATCGTGCTGAGCTATCGCGGCTCCGATGGCTCCGGCGGGGTGGAGAAGGCCACCTACCGGGTCAGCGCCGACTGCATCGGCACGGCCACCTACCCCGACGGCCAGAAGGCCACCAGCTTCATCAGCCCGGATGGCAGCCGCTTCGTCTACACGATCACGGCAGCGCCGGGCAGCCAGCCCACCGCCCTCTCCGGCTCGGAGGTGCGGGTGGCGCCCTGAGGCCTCAGGCTGGCAATCAGGCCGATGCGGCGGCTGTTTCGCGCAGCAATCGCCCAATCTCCTCCTGCTCCTGGTGGGCTGCAGCGATCGCCTGTCCAAACAGCACGAAATCGTGGAACACGCCGGCCACCGGTCGCTGCCACACGGTGCCGCCCTCCTGCTCCAACCGCTGGCCCAGGAGCAGCGCCTCATCGCGCAGGATGTCGTGCATGGCACTGATCACCAGGGTCGGCGGCAGACCCCGCAGGTCGCCGCGGAGGGGTGCGGCGCGCCAGTCGTCGGGATCCGGCGCGTAGTGGCCGTAGTACCAGCGCATGTCGGCGGCACTCAGGAAGGGAGCATCCGCCAGTTCGCGCCAGGAGGGGCAGGCCATGGAGGGATCCACCGTCGGGCAGATCAAAACCAGCAGCAGCGGCAGCGGCCATCCGGCGGCGCGCGCCTGCAGAGCACTCACCAGGGCCAGGTTGCCGCCGGCCGAGTCGCCCATCAGGGCCAGCCGCTCCGGGTTGACGCCCAGCTTGGCGCCGTGCTCATGCAGCCAGTGCAGGGCTGTGGCCATGTCGTCCGGCGCCGCCGGCCAGGGATGTTCGGGGGCCAGGCGGTAGTCCACGCTCAGAAATGCCCAGCCGGAGCCCTGGCAGAGGGTGCGGCAGAGGCTGTCGTGGGTATCGACACTGCCGGTGACCCAGCCACCGCCGTGGGCGAACAGCACCACCGGCAGCGGTTCTCCCGTTGCGGAGGGGGGAAGGTAGAGGCGAGCCCGCAGGCCACCCGTGAGGGTCAGTTCGCGGGAGAGCAGGGTCTCTCGCGGCCGCAGCACCGCCGCCGGACCCTCCTCCGGCTCCAGTTTGCGCAGCAGATCTGGATGCTTGAGCGTGCGGCGCCGCAGGCTGAGCCGGGTGCTCCAGGTGACCGTTCCTTTCTGCCGCTCTGCGCGGAGCACGGTGCCCGAGGCGAGCATCTGCTCCAGATGCTGCTCCACCTCCTCCAGACTGAAACCGCAGGCTGACGCCAGCTCGCTGGCGCTGAGACCCCGCTGGCGCAGCAGCTGCCGCAACAGCCGCATCTCCCCCTGGCGGCGATCGAGATCGAACAGCTTCATGCCCTGGCGCCTGGCCGCCTCTGGGCTGAGCTCATGCACCGCCCGCACGCCGGCACGCTCCAGCCGCACCAGCATCTGCTGGCAGTCAGCCGTCAGCAACGGGTCGCAGGCATGGGGGGCTGCGCTCACGTTCTCAGGGGCCCGCGAGAACGCGGTGGGCCAGCTGACGCACCCGCTCGCTCCAGGGGTGCTCGGGCTGGGCCAGAACGAAGGGGCGGCTCGAGGCGTTCATGGCGATGCCCTCATCCATCGGCAGGCAGGCCCCGAGCGGCACGCGATAGGTCGATTCCACCTGCTGGCGCACGGCCTCACCATCCATCTGCGACGGCAACTTGTTGAGAATCAACAGCATGTCGGGCACCTCCAGAAGGCGGGCGATCTCCACGGTGACGGCCGTGCCCTGGAAGTCCTGCTGATCGGGACGCAGCACCAGCAGCAGCACGTCGGAGAGGGTGAGCGAGAGCAGCGTTTCCTCGTTGAGCCCGGGATGGGTGTCGATGATCAGCACATCGAGCTCCAGGTCATCAAGCAGGCTCTGGAAGCCCTGCTGCAGCAGGCCCACGTCGTAGCCCTCCCGCAGCACGCGGGTGATCTCACTGGCCTTGATGCTGGCCGGCACCAGCAGCAGCGCCCCGCCCTCCGGCAGGGCACCGATCCGTTCGGACACATCCACGGCCACCTCGGCGATGCCGCATTCCCCGTGGAGAAACTGGTTGATCGAGCGGTGGAGGTCTTCCGCCCCGAAGCCAAACGGCACATGCAGCCCGGGCGACTGAATATCGGTGTCGACGATCGCCACCCGCTTTCCCTGCTGGGCCAACACCACGGCGAGGCTGGCCGTGGTGTTGCTCTTGCCGGTGCCGCCCCGGAACGAGTGCACGGAAACGATCAAGCTCATGGTCTCGGCGCGTCCGGGGGGCGTTGCGGTCGATCGGTGGGGCTGGGGCGACGGCGTCGAGGCGGGGGCGCTGACGCTGGGCACGGAGCTGGGCAGCCGCGGCCTTCATGGCTCCGAAGAACTCGCTGTCCACGATGACAGCAACATCCCGATCCCGCTGTTTCTGATCGACTTTGATATGCAAGGCCGCCACCTGGGCCCGCAAGCTGGCCTGCCGCTTGAGGCTCTCCCGCGCGGCCTGCAGCAGCTGCCGGCCCAGCACCCCGAGATCGTCCTTGCGGCGGATCACGGCGCTGAGCTGCTCCTCCTCCACAGGCTGGTCGGTTTCCAGCTGGGCAGCGGCCTGGGTGAGGCTGCGCAGGGGGCGGGAGATTCTCCGACTGGCCACCACGGCCCCCCCGGTGGCGAGCAGCCCCAGCAGCGAGGTGAGCAGCATCACCCGCTGTTGCACGGCCCGGATCGCCTGGCGCTGCTCCTGCTGCGACTCCATCACCACCGCCTTGGCGCCATAGGCGTCCAGCGGCTGCCAGGCGGCCACCACCTCCTGCCCATCGATCGCCCCGGCACCGACGCCGGCCTCGGTCGAAGCCAGCAAGGGCTGCAGCGAAGCGGAAACCGGGTGATAGGTGAGCAGGCGCCGGAAGCGTTGGCCCTGGTCGATCCCGTCGTTACGGCTGATGCGCCGGCGGCGGGCCTCCGCCTGCCCATCGTCAGGGCCAAGAATCCCCATGGCCAGGCGGGAATCATTGGAGGAAGCGATCACCCCATCGTGTTCCAGCACCAGGGCGGTGAGGCCGGTTTTCAGATCGAGGGCCTTGGATTCAGCCAGGGAGTAGGTGCCCACCACCGCCACACCAACCACCGTGCGGCCCTCACGGATCGGGCGGGCGATCGACACCGTCGCCCGCGGATTGGTGGTGCTCACGGGGTAGTAGATGCCACTCATGTAGGCCTCCTGCCGGAGCCCTTGCTGCACATAGGTGCGGAAGCTGTAGTCGTGGCCGATCAACTTGCGATCGGAGGAGGCGAAGCAGCGGCCAGTCCGATCGATTAGGTAGATGAAAGCGGCATCCGCGTGGCTGGCCTGCAGGCGATCCAGCAAGCCCAGCACCTCCAGCTCCAGCCGCTGGCGCTCCCCGGCAGAGGCCCCCGCCATGCGGATCACCGCCGGGTTGCTGGCGAGGTAAAGCATGAGCTTGCCGTACTCGCTGAGGTTCTCGTCCAGCCGTCCGGCCACCGTGGCGGCGATCCCCTGCAGCTGTTTTTTGAGGGCCTGCTCGGCCTGCCCCTCGGCCAGCCAGGCCCCCACGTTGCCCACGAGCAGGGCCGGCACCAGCGAGAACAGGAGCATCACACCGCCGAGCTTCACCCCCACGGGCCAGGCCGCCGGCGTCTGGAGCTGGAAGGTGGGCCGCCACGGGATCCACCGCCGGGTTCGGGGAGCGGCCAACCGCTGCAGGGCAGCGGCCTCGTTCGGTTGCAAGCCAACGCGCTGTTGCAGCTGCGCCAGCACCTCCTCGCGCAGGAGCGGCTCGCTGGGGAGCAGATCCAGCCAGCGCTCGGCACCCTGAAGCAGGTCGCCGGCCTGGATGGCCTTCCTGGGGGCTGCGGCGCGGCGGCGCACCCCGGCGAGCTGGCGGGCCAGCGGGTCATCGGGCTCCGCCGCTGGCAACTGGGGAGCCTGCAGGCGCTCCAGGATGCGCTGCACGAGCAAGCGGGCCCTCCGCTGCCGCGACAGGGCGCCGGAGCTGATCTCGTCGCGGCTGATCGGCTTGGGCTGGGTCGGGCTGGAGTCCATGGGGCCCAACCGGGACTGGCATGAAAAATCTAGGTGGACCCAACGGGGCGCACCCAGACGGGATGGGCCAGCAGCACCCTGAAGCCTCAGCCCTGCCAGTCCAGCAGCAGATGGCGCTCCAGCTGGCGGTAGGCCAGCAGGGTGGGCACGGCCCAGATCAGGCCATACAGCGCCGGCCCCTGCGGTAGGGCCAGGCTCACCTCCAGCCAGGTGGCGATCAGGGGCAGGGTGCCGCCGAGCACCGCCGTCACCAGGCTGTAGGACAGGGAGAAGGCACTGCAGCGCTGGGCCGCCGGAAACAGACCGGGCAACAGCGAGGGGTAGACACCCAGGTAGAGCATCAGCGGCACGAGCACGATCAACTGGCCCACCGCAAAGGCCAGCGGTGGGCCCGCCGCGATCAGCAGCATCCCCGGCAGCACGCCCACGGCCAGCAGCAGGCTGAGGCGCCGCGCCAGCGCCACCGGCGCGCCGCGATCCGCCAGATGGCCGCCCAGCAGGATCAAGCCCACCCCGATCGCCTGGTTGAGGGTGGTGATCGCATTGAAGCTGGCGGCCAACGCCGGCAGCCGCGTCGACGCCTCCTGCACGGCAAACACCGTGGCCGCGTAGAAGCTCACCGCAGAGAGCGCCACCGCCGCCATCAGCCGCCCCATCGCCGGCCACTGGCCACGCAGCTCAGCCAGGTGGGCCGCCAGGCCGATTGGCGCCTGACCCGGCCGTGTTTCCTCAAGGTGGGTGCGCAGGCTCAGGGCCCAGATCCCC
Source organism: Cyanobium sp. BA20m-p-22 (assembly GCF_024346275.1). Lineage (NCBI taxonomy): Bacteria > Bacillati > Cyanobacteriota > Cyanophyceae > Synechococcales > Prochlorococcaceae > Cyanobium > Cyanobium sp. BA20m-p-22. Next base: position 20,181 of record NZ_JAGQCQ010000007.1, on the reverse strand, counting down.
AGCGCGGCGCCCAGCACGAACGGAACACGCCAGCCCCACTGCTGCACGGCCGGCGGATCGAGCCAGAGATGGATCAGCGCCGCCGCCAACGATCCCCCCACAAAACCCAGCACGGCCCCTGCGCTGGCAAAGCTGGCGGTGAGGCCGCGCCGCTGGCGTGGAGCCGTCTCCACCAGGGCCACCACCGAGCCGGTGAACTCACCGCCCACCGAGAGGCCCTGCAGCAGGCGCAGCAGCACCAGCAGCACGGCGGAGCTGGGGCCCCACTGGCTGGCGGGCGGGAGCAGGGCAATGCCCAGGCTGCAGGCCGCCATCACCGCCACGCTCACCAGCAGCAGCGCGCGCCGCCCCACCAGATCGCCGATCGGCCCCAACAGCAACCCACCCACCGGCCGCATCAGATAGCCCACCGCAAACACCGCGAAGGCACTCAGCAGCTGCAGCGACGGCCCATCCTCCGGGAAGGAGGCCCCGCCGAGCTCCTTGGCGAAGTAGCCATCGACGGCGAAGTCAAACCACCCCACCGTGTTGACAATCGCTCCGACCGTTGCCGATCGCTTAGGCCAGAGTGCTGCGCGGGATCAGGGCAGCTATAGCATCCAGTTCCGCGCGGCTGACAGGGCGATTCAGGCTTGCTAAGCAGTCGGCAGATCCACGGCGGAAGGAACGATGCGTTCGATGGTGGCGACACTCACGCTCCTGGGGGCAACGGCCCTGCTGGCCGCCCCGGCCCAGGCGGAGCCGGTGCGCTGGAGTGGCAATGGCCACTTCTATGAGGTGGCGGTGGTGCCCGAGGGCATCACCTGGGTGGAGGCCAAGGCGGCCGCCAGCGCCCGCGGGGGGTATCTGGCCACGCTCACTTCGGCCGAAGAAAACCTGTTCGTCTGGTCGTTGATCTCCAATCAACCCCGCGTCTGGACCACCAGCCTCCGCCAAGGACAGACCGACGCCGTCGGCCCCTGGATCGGCCTGGTGCAGATTCGCCACCAGGCGCAGGAACCCAAGGGCGGCTGGCAGTGGATCAGCGGTGAGCCCCTGGCCTATGCCAACTGGGCAGCGGGCAAACCCAACAACCTCGAGCAGATCGAAGATTACGGCCACCTCTTCCGCGTGGCCGGCTCCAAGGCCCCAGCCACCTGGAACGATCTACCCAACGATCCCACCCAACTGAGCTTGGTGCGCGCCCAGCGACCGGTGGCTTACATCATCGAATTCGATCGGCAGCCTGCGCCATGACAGCCCTACCAACGCTGACCGTTCGAGCCATGCCGCACCGGTTGCGGCATCTGCCCCTCCTGCTCCTGCTTGCAGCCCCAGCCCCTGGGGCCTTGCAGGCCGCAGAACCGCCAGCCCATCGCACGCTCGCCGCCGAACAGCAGCAGCAACGCCAGCGCTACTCAGGCGTCTGGGCCCTGGTGGACAACGCCAACAACCTCTTCAACGTGCGCCTCAGCGCCGATGGCCAGGCCATCAGCACCACGGGCACCGAGGGGGTACCCGTGGGCGGCAGCAGCCACCTCGGTGCCAACCAGCTCTACGAGCAGGGGCGCTGGACCCCCTGGGGCAACGGGGTGCGCATCGACTACAGCGATGGCTGGAGCGATGCGATCCTCACCGGCCCGGCTGGCCCGGAGCAGTGGTCGTGGGCGCCGGGGGCGAGCCGCCTCGACCCTCCCAGCAACGTCGGCAAGGCGGTGCAGCTGAGGGGAGCCGTGGCCGCCGCGGTGGGGGTCTACCGGATCCAGCCAGCCCAGGCGGATCAGCCGGTCACCACCGTGAGCCTGATGTCGAACGGCCTGGCCTTCAACGCCATTGATGCGCTGGCTGGGGGCACCTGGCGGCTGGACAACGGCGAGGTGGAGATCACCTGGAGCTCGGGCTGGCTCACCCGTTTCACGCCGAAGGAGCAGGGGCCGCTGCAGGTGCGGATCTGGGAACCGGCCCGGCGCCACCCTTCGCCTCCCACGGCGATCAGGCCCGGCCAGCGTTTGCAAGCACCCACGCCCTGAGGGGGGCAGCAGCCAGCACCATTGCTAGAGAAGGCGTAGCCAGGAGTGGCTCGATGCGCCTCCAATTCATTCCGATCCACCTGTTTCGCGAAACGCCGCAGGTGTGCTTCTTCGATGCCAGCGTGCCGCACAGCAACGGCACCGATGTGGTGGTGCACCACGGGCCTGCCATCTCACCGCCAGATCACGACGGGGCGGAGCAGTACTACGTGCATCAACACCAGGTGGATCACAACCTAGTGCTGCAAGGCCAGCGCACCTTCATCCTGCTCAACCCGGCCTGGGATCAGCCCCACCACGTGATCGCGCTGGAACGGGCCATGGGGGCACTTGAAATTCCGGTGGGCACGTACCACCGCTCGATTTCAGGCGAGGAAGGCAGTCTCGTGCTCAACCAATCGATCCGTGATCCGGCCTTCAGCTACGCCACCGAGTTCATCCCCGTGTGCCTGGCCGACCGACCCGATCTGCAGACGGCTCGCGCTGTGGAGCCCTGGCGCTGGAGCTGGCATCACGGCCACATCCGCCGCCAACACGGTGACGTCGAGGATTGGCCCGTCAGATGAGCTGGAAACATGCGAAATGGGTGCTACTGGCCGGAGCAGCAGCGGCCGGAATCCTCTTAAGCAGCTATCCAACGACACCCCAGCTCTCGCGCTGCCCTGAGATCGGCAGCCTCCCGGGCATCGTGCTGGGAATGTTCATGGCCACAACGATCATCCATACATTGATGACGTCCATACAGGCCACGTCGGTGGTGGAACTGAGCTGACTGATTACCTGGATCGAGGGGCTGAAACTGGCCTCGCCGATGGTTTCGGTCTGGACTGCCAAGGGCTGCCTGGCCTGGGGCTTGCTGCCACAGGCAACAAGTAGCAGGGCCACAAACGAGAGCGCCGGGACCGCGCGAAACACAACGCAAGAGCAGTAGCCAGCAAATTAGCGGAACAGCAGGAATGTGCCCTGTTCAGGAACCGTTTGATCCAGGGTTGGCCGCAAGACGCACCGGTGCCCCGTGGCGCAGGTTGAGCAGGCCCGCGGTGATCACCCGATCTCCCGGCTGCACACCGCGCCGTACCGGGTAGAGAGTGCCCTGCAGCTCGCCCAGTTGCACCGGAGTCTGCAGGGCGAAAAGGGAACCGGGCGGCTGTTTGCGCAACTCGGCCAAGGGGGCCTTGCCCGGCTGCCGTTCCAGCTGGGCAAGGCTGCCCACCACATAGACAAACGACTGGCCCGCCAGCTGGGTCACCGCCGCAAAGGGCACCGCCAGCTGCTCACGCTGGTCCAGCACCAGGCGGGTGCGACTGCGCTGGCCGTTGCGCAGACGGCCCTGGGGATTGGCGAAGGCCGCTTTAACCAGCAGGGTCTGGGTTGGGGCGCTCACGCCTGGATCTACCGAGCTCACCTGCCCCTGGGCCAGCGGCTCGGAGCGGGCGGGATCGAGCAGCAGCACCCGCTGCCCCAACCTCACCCGGTCGGCATAGGCGGCGGGGACATCAATGCGGGCCAGCAGGCGGTCGTTGCTGATCAGACGGGTAAGCACCGCCGCTGGCTGAATCACATCTCCCTGCTTGACCCGCAGATCGGCCACGGTGCCGGCGATCGGAGCCCTTAGATCCTTGAAGGCCAGGTCGGCTTCCCGGGCCACCAGGGCTTCGCGGGCGGCGATGTAAGCCTGGCGGAATTCATCCCTCTGCAGCGCGCTGGCGGCCCCCTGGCGAGCCAGCTCCTGGTAGCGCTGGTAATTGAGCTGGTTGGTCTGCATCTGGGCGCGCAGGCTGGCCACCTCCGCCCGCAGCTGGGCCTGGTCGAGCACCAGCAGCAACTGGCCCGGCCGCACCGTGTCGCCCTGGCGCACCAGCAGCCGCTGGATCCGCCCGCCGGCCTGGGCCGCCAGGTTGACTTCGGCCGCAGCCTCAAGGGTGCTCAGCGTGTCGAAACTGGCCTGGAAGGAAGCGGTCCCAATCCGCTCACTCTGGACCTGGGGCAACCGCTTTGCCGCCCCATCCTGGGACCGGCAACCCCCCACCAGGACAGCCGCCAAGCCAGCCCACAGGGGCAGAGAGCGGGCGATGGCGCAGATAGATCCCATCGGCGGAGCGTATCGCCAGCGGGCCGATGATGGCTGCCGACGGGAGTGCCCCCCATCCCTGGAGCGCCTTTGAGCGACCTGTTCAGCCATCAACGCGAGATCACCCTGGCCAGGGTGGCGCCCCTGGCCGATCGCTTGCGGCCGCGGACCCTCGACGACTTTGTGGGCCAGGAGACAATCCTGGGGCCGGGCCGGTTGCTGCGCCGGGCCATCGCCGCCGACCGGGTCGGCAACCTGATCCTGCACGGCCCGCCGGGGGTAGGCAAAACCACCCTGGCCCGGATCATCGCCGGCAGCACCCGGGCCCATTTCAGCAGCCTCAATGCCGTGCTCGCCGGCGTCAAGGATCTGCGAATTGAGGTGGATGGGGCCAAGGAGCGCCTGGCCCGCAACGGCCTGCGCACCACCCTGTTCATTGATGAGGTGCACCGCTTCAACAGCGCCCAGCAGGATGCCCTGCTGCCCTGGGTGGAAAACGGCACGCTCACCTTGATTGGCGCCACCACCGAAAACCCCTACTTCGAGGTCAACAAGGCCCTGGTCAGCCGCTCCCGGCTGTTTCGCCTGCAACCCCTGGAAGCCCCCCACCTGCACCAGCTGCTGGGGCGGGCCCTGCGCGATCCGGAGGTGGGCTACGGCGACCGCACCATCGTCGTCACCCCTGAGGCCGCCGACCACCTGGTGGATGTGGCCGGCGGCGATGCCCGCAGCCTGCTCAATGCCCTGGAGCTGGCGGTGGAGACAACCCCGGCCCAGGCCGACGGCCGGATCGTCATCGACCTGACCATCGCCGAGGAGTCAATCCAGCAGCGGGCGGTGCTCTACGACAAGCAGGGGGATGCCCACTTCGACACGATCAGTGCCTTCATCAAGTCGCTGCGGGGCTCCGATCCGGATGCGGCCCTCTTCTGGCTGGCCCGCATGGTGGAGGCCGGCGAAAACCCCCGCTTTATCTTCCGCCGCATGCTGATCGCCGCCGGCGAAGACATCGGCCTGGCCGATCCCCAGGCGGTGGTGGTGGTGGAAGCCTGTGCGGCGGCCTTTGAAAGGGTGGGCCTGCCGGAGGGCCTCTACCCCCTCGCCCAGGCGGCGCTCTACCTGGCGGGGGCCGAGAAGAGCAACAGCGTGCTGGGCTTCTTTGATGCCCTCAAGAGCGTGCGCGAAACCAGCCGCCAACAGGTTCCATCCCACCTGCGCGATGCCCACCGCGATGGCCAGGCCTTTGGCGATGGGGTGGGTTATCGCTATCCCCATGCCTATGCCGAGCACTGGGTCGCCCAGAACTACCTACCCAACGCGCTGCAAGGGGAGGTGTTCTGGCAACCCGGCAACCTGGGTTGGGAAGGCCAGAGGCGGGAGCGGTTGCAACAGCGGCGGGCCGCCCAGCTGGCCGCCGCGGCCGAACTGGCCGCCGACCAGGGCGACGTGCTGAGCAGCGGCCCCGATGATCCCCAGTTGGAGCGCTGGCTCCAGCGCCAGGCCGCCGCTGAAGGGGAAAGGCTCGACACCCTTAGAAGTCGATTCTGGGAAGGGGTGAGCTGGCAGCGCACCGACAGGGTGCTGGTGCTTGAGGCCCGCTCCTTGCTCTGGGCCCTCGACCCCCTGGCCGCCACCCCTGAGGGCGGCGTGGTGATCACCGTGGCTCAAGATTGCGACCGGGAGCGGTTGGCGGCCCAGCTACAGATTCTCGACAGCCTCAGCAAGCCCCAGCTGCTGGTGGTGCCCCAGACCTGTCCGGAGGCGCTTGGAACCCAACTGGAAGCCCAAAGCGGCGATCGTTTCGACTGGGTGGTGGCTCGCCAAGCCTGGCAAGGCCTCAGTGCCGCCCAGGTGGAGCACTGGATTGGGGTGGTTGGGGCCAGGCTGGCCCCCTCAGGCCAATGGCGGCTGTTGTTCAGCAGCCCCCAACTGGGGCCTGCCGCAGGGCTGCTGGCCCTGCTGGGCTCCCCCCAGGGCCCCTTGGGAACCCTGCTGGATGAACTCGTCACCCTGGAACGGCAGCAGGTGGAGCTTCTCGAGGGCAGTGGGCAAGCGGCCCAGCGCGCCCTGAACGACCGGGGCTGGGATGGGCATTCTCAGCGCTGGCAGGAAACCCTCCAGCTGGAGCTCTCCGCCGCCCTGCTCGAGCGTTGGCTCGCCCCTGGCAGCGCCTACCTAGACCAGATAGCCGCCCTGCGCGGCGGCCCCTTGGGCGCCGAGGCACTGCAAATTTTGCGGGAAGGATTCAGCGCCTGCCTTGGCCAATTCCTGCCCCAGAAGCTGGAGCACACCCTGCTGATCGCCCGGCGGAAAGCGGGCACCAAAGCCAAACCGGCATCAAAAAAGCCCCGGCCAGGCCGGGGCAGCTAGGGATAGGCGATCGGCTCACCAGAGGCCGCGAATGGCATCGGGCTGGTACTGCTGGGCCGGAGCCGGAGTTATGCGCACCTCAGCCACTGGATCGGCCATCTGGTTGGCCTGGAGGCAGGCTGGCAGGAACACATACCAGGAGAGCAGGGAGGTGCACTGGGCGTCGCCCTGACAACGGCCCTCGGCACAGACGTTCTGGGCACCGGTGTAGGTGTTGCAGAAGTCAGCCAGGCGCATGTCGGTCGGCAGGGCATTCATGATCCCTGCCGAGGAGATCTGACCATCGCGGGCATCGGCCATGATTGCCGAACGCAGGGCCTGCACCGCATAGGTGTTCATGCTCCAGTAGGGGAAGTAGCTGGAGGTCTGGTTCTTGAGGAACTTGACGCCGGCATCCGAGTAGAGGAAGCGGGAGACGCCAACGAAGTCGACGTTGTAGGTCTTGTTCATGCCTTCACGCACCTCGGCGGCGGTCCAGCCGGAGCGGTTCAGGCCCCCTTCCAGGCCCCGATCGGTGACTTCACCAGACTGCAGGAATGTATTGAAGGCATCCTGGTTGGTGGACCACACGGCGCCGCCGGTGTTCCAACGAACGGGGAGATTGTTGTCGACTGCGGCGGACGCTGGCAGAGCCACCGCCGAGAGGGCCGTACCCACAAACAGGCCGGCCAGCAAACGCTTGATCACGGGAGCATCGAATCGGTTCACTAAAAAGCTAGCTATCAACTGGCTCATTTCCCCGGGAAAGCAAGTAGCTGGAGCACAACGACACGAAATTAAAAGATTCCCTTTGGATTTCGTGTCCGTTTAGCGTTTTTTGGCCGATCTGGCGTCAAAACCGGCTATCAATCTTGGGGTAGTAACAGCCGTTGCCCACGGCCGCCCAGCGCCATTCTGCCGCCGTCGCAGTGCAGCAATCCGGCTGCACTTCTTCGCCAATATGCTGCACTTGGCTGCAGGAATGGTCGCAACTCCAGTTGCGGAGCTCCACGGCCAAGCTGCTCTGGCGCCACTTGATCGCCGCCTCTTTGAGTACCCAGCTGGTGAGCACCGCCATGCGTAGGGCCTCCCCTGTCAGCCCCTCGAGTTGATCCTGTTCCCCAATCGGATAGAACCTGCGCATCAAAGCGGCGGCATCGAGAGGACGGCCCACCAGCTCGAGATCTACGCCGATCGGCTCACCCGAATAGCCGATCAGCAGCCCCTGGCCACTGTGGCTGAGGCTGATCCAGCCCAGCCCCTCCAGTAGGCGCGGCGGCTGGCCGGGCGGGCTATAGAGCGGCACGGCTGCGGAGCCGCAGCCCAGGACAGGGGCCAACACCTGCCGCAGGGCAGCGCGACTGTGCCAATAACGAAGGCGCTGGAGAGCGGGCAGCCCCTCGCCCCAGCCCAACTCCTCGGCAGAGAGGCTGGCCAGCCCGGCTCCCGCCAGGGGCACCAACCAGAGCAGGGGCCTTGGGTTGCTGCCCGCCGACGGAGGGTCCCAGCCAGTTCCTAGGCTCACGCGAGTGTCATTCCAGCGTTTGATGGCCCTGCAGATCGGCGATCCTGCCCCCGAGTTCACCCTGCCCGACCAGGACGGCAATCCGGTAAGCCTCTACCAGTTGAAAGGTAAGCGGGTTGTGATCTATTTCTATCCGAAGGACGACACCCCCGGCTGCACCAAGGAGGCCTGCAACTTCCGCGACCAGTGGAGTGCCTTTGAAAACCATGCCATCACGGTGCTGGGCATCAGCAAAGACGCTGCCAGCAGCCACGCCAAGTTCATAGCCAAATACAGCCTCCCTTTCACCCTGCTCAGCGACGCCGAGCCCTGTCCGGTGGCGGCGGCCTACGGGAGCTACGGACTGAAGAAATTCATGGGCAAGGAGTACATGGGCATGATGCGTCACACCTTTGTGGTGGATGGGGAAGGCCGACTGGAGAAGATCTTCACCAAGGTGAAAGCCGAAACCATGGCCGACGACATTCTCAGCGAGCTGGGCCTGGCCTGAGCGCAGCCAGGGCCTCGAGCACGAGCTGGGGGGCTCGCTGCACCGCGATCGGACTGGCCGCCAGCAGCTCCTCCACCAGGGGGGCCAGCAGCTCGCCATCGCCGCCTGTGATCCAGAGAATCGTGCCCGGCCCCTGCCCCTCTGCCTCAAAGGCAGCCTGGGCAATGGCTGCGGCCAGACCCCGCAGCACCCCGGTGGCCATGGCGGCCTCGGTGCTGCGGGGCCAGCCATCGGCTGGCAACTGGGGAGGCAACTGGTGAGGCAACTGGAGCAGTGGCAGAGCAACCGTGGCCCCTGCCAAGGCATGTAACTGCAAGCCGGCACCCGCCAGCAGCCGTCCTCCGGCGAAACACCCCTCGGCCGTAATCCGGGTGAGGCTGAGCGCCGTGCCCGCATCTGCCACCAACCCGGCTTGGCCGCTGAGACGATGGGCCTGCCAGCCGGCCAGCGCCCGATCGAGGCCCAACCATGGGGGCACATCGCTCAGGGGCACATCGGACAAATGGAGCCGCCGCCTCGGATCCAGAGCCACCCCCAGCGGCATCGGACCGACCGCCGCCCAGCCCACCAGCTCCTCGAGCCCCTTGGCCACCCCCTCCCCGGCAGGCGCGCTCCAGCAGTGGAGGCCGCCAGAGCCGGCCATGGCCCAGTGCCATCGACTGTTGCCGATCAACAGCCAACGGGCCCCGCTCAGATGCCCTCGCCCATCAACCCGGGCAGGTGGATGCCACATTCCTGCTGGAGACCGCCGAATCGGGTGGCCCGGCCACTGACCTCGCCGGCATCTGGGCCACTGGAATGCCAGTCACCCACGCTCGAGTAGCCCTGCTCAAACAGCGGGTGCTGGGGGAGCTGGTGCTCCTCCATGAAGTAGTAAACCTCCCGCTTGCTCCAGGCGAGCAGGGGGCGCAGCGACCAGCGCTGCCGCACCGAATCCAGGGTCTCCATGGTGCGGCGATGGTCCGTCTGGCTGCCGCGCACCCCGCTGGCCCAGCAGGTGACCCCCAGATCGGTGAGGCTGCGGTCTAGGGGGTCCACCTTGCGAATGCGGTGGTAGAGCTGCAGATCACCGGCCTGACCGGTTTCCCAGAGCCGGCCATGGAGGGCCTCCATCCGGGCAGAACTGATCAGCGACTGGGCCACCACCAAGTTGAGCTTGAGCCGCTGGACCAGCTGATCTGCGTAGAGATAGGTTTCAGGCGGCAAGTAGCCCGTATCCACCCAGATCACCGGCAGGGAGCGGCCGGTCTGCTCAGCCAGGTCTGCCACCATCTGCAGCAGCACCGCAGACTGAATCCCGAAACTGGTGGTGACAGCAAACCCCTCGCCAAAGGTCTCCAGGCCCCATTGCAGCCGCTCCGGAGCCGAGAGCTGGGCCAGTCGCGGCCGAACTGCCTCCAGATCAATCGCTCGACCGGTGCAATCGGGGGGAAGGGCGGGAGCTGGAGCCGTCTGCATTAGGCCATCATCGCCCTTGGCATGAGCTGCTGGTTAGGGTTTGGTCGATGCTGTCGGCAACGGACCACAAAGCAATGGTGGAGTCTGCGGCGACGCCGGTAACGGCCCCGGTGGTGATTGTGGGAGGCGGTTTCGGCGGGCTCTACACAGCCCTGGCGCTCGCCGGCAGGCGCCAACATCCACCGATTCTGCTGATCGATCCCAACGATCGCTTCCTGTTTCTGCCCCTTCTCTATGAATTGCTCAGCGGCGAACTGCGCAGCTGGGAAATCGCCCCCCGCTACGACACCCTGCTGGCGGGCAAAGGGGTTGCCTGGCTGCAGGACCGGGTCGTGCGCATTGACTCTGACAACGGCCTGATCCATACCGGCGCAGGCCGGCAACTGGCCTTCAGCCGGCTGGTGCTGGCCACCGGAGCCCAGGCCAACAGCTTCGGGATTCCTGGAGTGGTGGAGCACTGCTTCGGCTTCCGAACCCTGGCCGATGTGGAGCGCTTGCAGGGCCTGATCCGCAAGCTGCGGGAACGGGCTCGGCCCCTGCAGCGGCTGGCCGTGGTGGGAGCTGGGGCCAGCGGTGTGGAGCTGGCCTGCAAATTGGCCGACCAGCTCGATGGCAGCGCCATTGTGGAGCTGATCGAGCAGGGCCCTGGCCTGCTGCCGCTGGCCAAGGCCTTCAACCGGGAACAGGCGGATCGCGCCTTGCAGCGCCGTGACGTACGCCTGCGCAGCCACACCCAGGTGGAGGCGGTGCAAGCAGACCGACTTGCACTGAAGGGGCCCGGCGGGCAGGAGCACCTCAACGTAGAGGCGGTGATCTGGACCGCCGGCCTCAGCTTTCGCGCCCCGGAGATCCACCCTGCTGCCCCCGTTGACCGCCAGGGCCGCCTGCTGTGCCAGACCAGCCTGCAGCTGCGCAACCACCCCCATATCTTCGCCCTAGGCGATATCGCCCATGTGGACACTGAAAACAGTGGCGTTAAAGACAGCGGCGTTGAAGACAGCGGCGTTGAAGCCGCCCTGCCTGCCAATGCCCTGCCTGCAAATGCCCAAGTGGCCTTCCAACAGGCCGAATGCCTGGCCGGCAATCTGGTGCATTCGCTGGCAGGGGAAGGGCTGGAGCCCTTCGAGTTCAACGACCTCGGCGAAATGATGAGCCTTGGCGTGGGCGAGGCCAGCCTCACGGGGGGGGGATTCACCCTTGCGGGAGCGGCCGCCTACCAAATCCGCAGGCTGGCCTACCTGGCCCGGCTGCCCGGCAAGGCCCACCAGCTCAAGGTGGCGGCCGGCTGGCTGGCGGACTGGCCGCGATGAACCCTGGGACTAGTCCCAGGGGCCTGTTGCTCGATGCCATGGGGACCCTGATTTGCCTGCGCACCAGCGTGGGGACCACCTATGCCGCGCTGGCCAGCCGCCATGGCCTGACAGTTGAGGCTGCAGCCATCGATCGCGCCTTCCCCCGCATCTATCGACAAGCCCCGCCCCTGGCCTTTCCCGGACTCGGCGATCGGGCCCTGGAGGAGGCAGAGATCGGCTGGTGGACAGCCAGGGTCGGCGAGGTACTCAGCGCCGCCGGAGCCCTTGCGGCGGGGGCTGCCCCACCGCCGAACCTGGGCCGGGAGCTCTTCCAACGCTTTGCCCAGGCCGAGCTCTGGCAGGTTTACGCCGACGTGCCTGGGCACCTGGAGGCCTGGCACCGTCGCGGCCTGCGACTCGCCGTCGTCAGCAACTTCGATAGCCGCCTGCCCGGCCTGCTCGAGGCTCTGGGGCTGGCCCGCTGGCTGGAGGCGGTGGTGGTGTCGTCAGCAGCCGGAGCCGCCAAACCAGATCCTCTGCCCTATCAGCTGGCCCTGACCCGGCTGGATCTCACGGCCGAGCAGGTTTGGCATGTGGGTGACAGCCCGGAGGATGGGGCCGGTGCCCAGGCCGCCGGAATCCGCTGGGTGAAGGTGCAGCGCCCATGATCGGCCGTACCCCCGCAGAGAGCCTTTGGTGAAGCAAGGGGTATTGGCGGGGCGCACGGCCGGATTGCGGCCCGCCCAGAAACGGCGACTTGAGCGGCTCTGCCACCGGCGCCACCCCGAAGACCAGGTCGCCGAACTTCTTTGCCTGCAGAGGCTCGCCAGCGAGAGCCTTGAGCTGGAGCTGCCCCTCACCCTGGTGGTGGACGGGCGGGGCCTGAGCAGGCTGCTGTGGGTGGGCCCCCTGGAGCAATCGGGCCGGCTGCTGGAGCGCCTCCCTGGATCCGACCGCCGCCAGGGCTCTGACCTGAGGCTGCTCACCTGCTGCGGCCGCTCCAAGCAGCTCGAACCAGGCCGCCAAGAGGGAATCGTGGGGCTGGATCTGGCTCCCCTGCTGTGGTTGCGCTTTGGCGACCGGGCGGGAGCGGGAGGCCAGTGGCCAGGCCAGTTGCTGGTGGCCCAGCCAGAGCAGGCCGAACCCTGGGTGGTGCTGGCCGCAGCGGATCTGTCCGAGCTCTGCGGCCGCGATCCCCTGGGCTTCGCGGTCGAGCCCCAGCCGCTGGCGACCGCCATCGCCCCAGCCCAGGCAGGGCAGGAGAGGGTTTTGCTGCTGGCCCTCAGCCCGGGAGATCGCGGCGCCGCCCAGCGGCTGATCGCCGAGCTGGAGGGGCTGGTGTGCAGCGCCGGCGCGGTGCCAGTGGGGGTGGTGGAACAGCGCCGCAGCCAGGTGGCGCCCCAAACCCTCTGGGGCGAGGGGAAGGTGGGTGAAGCGGCCCTGGAGGCAAGGCGACTGGGGGCCACCCTGGTGGTGACAGACCGGGAACTCACGCCGGTGCAGGCCCGCAACCTGGAGCGCCTGCTGGATCTGCCGGTGAGTGACCGCAGCGAGCTGATTCTCGACATCTTTGCCCAGCGGGCAGCCAGCGCAGCCGGCCGGCTGCAGGTGGAACTGGCCCAGTTGCGCTACCGCTTACCCCGGCTCAGCGGCCGGGGTCTCAGCCTGTCCCGCCAGGGGGGTGGCATCGGCACCCGGGGGCCAGGGGAAACCCAGCTGGAGAAGGACCGCCGTGCCATTGCCCGCCGCCTTGAGCGGCTCCAGCGGGAGGTCAGCCACCTGGGTGAACACCGGGCCCGCTTGCGCCGCAGCCGCCAGGGCCTGCGGCGGCTGGCCCTGGTGGGCTACACCAATGCTGGCAAGAGCTCCCTGCTCAATGCCCTAACCCGAGCCAGTGGGCGCGAACCGGTGCTGGCTGAAAACAAGTTATTCGCCACCTTGGATCCCACCACCAGGCGGCTTGAGTTGCCGGAACCCCTGCTGCTCACCGACACGGTGGGCTTCATCCGGGCCCTGCCCCCACCCCTGCTGGAGGCGTTCCGCTCCACTTTGGAGGAAACCCTGGAGGCCGACGGCCTGATGGTTGTGGTCGACCTCTCCGATCCAGGCTGGCCGGAGCAGTGGCACATGGTGAACACCATCCTCGACTCCCTTGGCGCTACGGCCCCGCGGCGCCTAATCGCCAATCAGATCGACCGCTGCCCGGCCGCCGAAATCGAGCGGGCCCGTGGCCTGGAAAGCTCGGCCCTGTTCGTTTCTGCAACGGCATCGCTAGGCCTTCAACGTCTCAAGCAGGAACTGCGCAGCTGGCCGGCCCAGGGGCCTGAAACCTGAACTACCGCATCCGAGCACTGGCTTGTGGCACGATCTTCAATTGGATTCCATCTCCCCTGCGGCCATGACCCTCCAACTCGGCGATACCGTTCCCGACTTCACCCAGGACTCCCAACTGGGTCCGATCAACCTCTACGACTTCGCCGGTGATAGCTGGGTGGTGCTGTTCTCCCACCCAGCCGACTACACCCCGGTGTGCACCACCGAGCTGGGTGAGGTGTCCCGGCTGCGCCCCGAATGGGACAAGCGCAATGTCAAAACCATCGCCCTGAGCGTGGATTCGGCCGAAAGCCACAACGGCTGGATCTGCGACATCAACGAGACCCAGAAGACCAGCGTCGACTACCCGATTCTGGCTGATGCCGACAAAAAGGTGGCCGATCTCTACGGGATGATCCACCCCAATTCCCTCAACAACCTGACGGTGCGCTCGGTGTTCATCATCGATCCCAACAAGAAGCTGCGCCTGCAGATCACCTATCCCGCCAGCACCGGCCGGAATTTCCACGAAATCCTGCGGGTGATCGATTCCCTCCAGCTCACCGACCACCACTCCGTGGCCACCCCGGTGAACTGGACCGACGGCGAGGACTGCGTGGTGGTGCCCTCGATCTCCACCGAAGACGCCCGAGCCAAGTTCCCCAAGGGCGTCACCGAGATCAAGCCCTACCTGCGCATGACCCCCCAGCCCAACAAGTGAGCCGCCTCTGATGCGGGTGCTGGGGTTGATGAGTGGCACCAGCGCCGATGGCGTGGATGGGGTGCTGGCCAGCTTTGCCGGCCCGCCCCGGCGGCCACGCTGGAGGATTGAGGCCCACCACTTCAGCCCCTACCCCACCGACCTGCAACGGCGGCTGATCGCCCTGGGGCAGGGCCAGCCCCTTAGCTCAGCGGAGCTGGTGGAGCTGGCCGAAGCGGTCACCGAAGAGCAGGCCCGGGCTGCCCGGGCCTGCGATCCCGCAGGGAGAGCCAGCCTGATTGGCTGCCATGGCCAGACCATCTGGCATCGCCCACCCCAGCAGGGCAGGCGAGGGGCCAGCTGGCAACTACTGCAGGGCCCGCTGCTGGCCGAGCTGCTCGGCAGGCCGGTGGTGTTTGATTTTCGCAGCGTCGACCTGGCCTTAGGCGGCCAGGGCGCTCCCCTGGTGCCGCCCGCTGACCAGGCCCTGCTGGGCCGCTGCGGCGGCTGGCGGGCGGTGCTGAATCTTGGCGGCATCTCCAATCTCACCTTGATCCCCCCCGCCACGGGACCCGAGCGCCACCAGGCCGTGCGGGGCTGGGACTGTGGCCCCGCCAACACCCTGCTGGATCTGGCCACCCGTCACTTCAGCGGCGGCCAGCTGGCCTACGACGCCGATGGAGCCTGGGCCCGGCAGGGACGGAGCGATGAAAACCTGATCCAGCTCTGGCTTCAGGAGCCCTACTTCCAGGCCCCGCCACCGAAATCCACCGGCCGAGAACTCTTTGGCCAGGCCGACCTGGAGCGGCGGCTGGCCCAACTCGAAAACAGGCCGCCTGCGGATGCCCTGGCCACCCTGACGGGTTTCAGCGCGGCGGTGGTAGGCCAGGAGCTGGGCCACGGCCCCCAGCCGGTTGAGATGCTCGTGGCCGGGGGGGGATGCCGCAACGGTCTGCTGATGGGCCAATTGGTCGAGCGCTGCCGCGGCCTGATCGTGCGGCCGCTGGCGGAGCTGGGCATTGCAGAGGCCGAGCGCGAAGCCCTGGCCTTTGCCCTGCTCGCCTGGTGGCATGTGCGCGGCCATCGCGGCAACGCGCCCTCTGTAACCGGTGCCCGCAAAGCCGCCGTGCTGGGCCTGTGCGCCAGACCCCAGGCCTCAGCCTGGCCGATGTAGGCGCAGCCGCCGGGGGGCGCCGCGCAGGCGCTGGGGCTTCTGGCGCTGGCGCTCCTCCAGATCCTTTCGAAATAGGTCCGCCTCCAGCGCAGCCTGGCTGCTGCCGGGGGTGCGAGGCCGAGCCCGCTCCAGCCGCTCAACGCCCTGCTGGATCAGCACCTTCGCCATATTGCTGACCGTGCGCGATTCGGCGTCGGCCAGATCGGCAAGGCGCAGACAGAGCTCTTCCGGCAGCACCACCTGGATGCGGGGCGACTTGGCCCTGCCGCTGGAGGAGGTTTGGCGCGTGGCCACTGAAGAAGCTGGAGCAACGATGGGCAACGAGCAGGCTCGGGGCAGAGCCTGCAGGATCTTCCCGGGTATGACAAAGCATACAGAGCTGCTAAGGGATACTATCCATGACTATGCTGAAGGCATCGATCCCACCTCCAGCCCCCACCCCCCGAAGGTGCGCCCCGTGCCCCAATCCCCAACAGCCAGCACCAAACCAAGCCGAAGCCGCAAACGTCTCACCGCCGAGCCCAGCGATGTGCTCGTTTCAGCGGTGATCAGCACCTACCTGCTCACCCACCTCCACCACGTGCTCCAACGGGCTGAATACGGGGCCCAGCAGGAAGGGCGCGATGCCCTGGCGGCCAACTACGCCGAGCTGCGCAAAGTGCTCTGCCTTGATGCCCGCACCATGGAAGACGCCTCGGCCTGCGGCACCCGGGAAAGCGACGAGGCCCGTCAGGCAGCGTGAACCTAAAGCTTGACTGCGTTTAGGCTTGGGCCATCCAAGCCGTATGCAATGGCCGCTCTGCAACGGCCGCCCTGCAATGAAAGAAAGCAACACAGCAAGTGACCAAGCAAATATCAATGCAAGCAACGCAGAGGAGCTCTACGCCCGGATCAGTTCGGATCAAGCCCTGACCCAGTCACTGTTCAGGCAGGCGCTCCAAGACCCCACCGGCTCCCTGGAGCGAATCGTGGAGCTGGGCCAGGCGTTCGACCTGCCGGTGACGGTTCAGGAGGTGCGCAGTTACATCGCGACCCTGGACGACATTGACAGCAAGCAGTGGCTGGTGAAGGCCCGCGGCGGGCTGTGAACTGCGAATTTTTTCCGGGCTGCGGCCCCGCTCGCCTCCCGCCCAGCTGAAGAACAGCCAGTAGCTCACCAGCGCCAGCCCAGCTGCAACCACCAGGGCCGTCACCTGCTCAAGGCGCTTGATCATGGCCGGCGCTAGGTGACGGGCAGATGAGTCTGCACCAGGCCCGAATCGGCACCTCCACCCCAACCCCCCATCCCGTGCTCCGCCTCGAACGAATCGGCAAGATCTACCCCACCGGCGAGGTCCTGCGCGATGTCACCTGGGAAGTGAAGGTTGGCGACCGGATCGGCCTGGTGGGCGTCAACGGAGCCGGCAAATCCACCCAGATGAAGATCATCGCCGGGCTGGAGGAGGCCAGCAGCGGCCTGGTGGTGAAGCAGGGGGAGCCCCGCATCGCCTATCTGCAGCAGGAATTTGACGTTGACCCCCAGCGCAGCGTGCGGGAAGAGCTCTTCCAGGCATTCGGAGAAGCCGCTGAGGTGCTGCTCCGCAAGCACCAGGTGGAGCAGGCCATGGCCAGCGAGCAGGCCGCAACCGATCCAGATCACCTCGATGGGCTGATCCACGAGCTGGGTCGGCTGCACAGCCGTTTCGAAGCCCTGCATGGCTACGAGCTCGATGCCCGGATCGACAAGCTGCTCCCCACGATCGGCTTCACCCCGGAGGGGGCCGAGCAACTGGTGGGGGATTTTTCCGGCGGCTGGCAGATGCGCATTGCCCTGGGCAAGATCCTTCTGCAGGAGCCCGATCTGCTGCTGCTCGACGAGCCAACCAACCACCTCGACATGGAGACAATCCAGTGGCTCGAGGGCTATCTGGTGGAGCAGACGGCAGCCCTGGTTGTGATCAGCCATGACCGCACCTTCCTGGATCGGGTGTGCAACCAGATCGTTGAAACCGAAAGGGGGGTGTCGCGCACCTATCTGGCCAACTACAGCCAGCATCTCGAACAGAAGGCGCTCGAGCGCGAAGCCAGCCAAGCAGCCTTCGAGCGGCAACAGAAGGAGTTGGGCGCCCAACAGGCCTATATCGACAGGTTCCGGGCCAGCGCCACCCGCTCTACCCAGGCCAAGAGCCGCGAGAAACTGCTCGACAAGGTTGAGCGGGTGCAGGCCCCGATCGAAAGTGTCAGTGGTCCGCGCTTCCGCTTCCCCCCAGCCCCCCGCTCAGGCCGCCTGGTGGCGGAGATCCGCGACCTCAGCCACAGCTACGGCGACCAGATCCTCTTTCTCGACGCCAACCTGGAGATCGAGCGGGGCGATCGCATCGCCTTCGTGGGCCCCAACGGGGCAGGGAAGTCGACCCTGCTGCGCCTGATCATGGGCAGCGAACGCCCCGAGGGAGGCCTGGCCCAGCTCGGTGAGCACAACATCCTGGCCGGATACTTCGAGCAAAATCAGGCAGAGGCCCTGGAGCTCTCCAAGACGGTCATCAATACGATTTTCGAGGTTGTGCCCGATTGGACCCAAACCCAGGTGCGCTCGCTGCTGGGGAGCTTCTGCTTCAGCAACGAGAGCGTGTTCAAGGAAGCCGGCCAGCTCTCGGGTGGCGAAAAGGCGCGGCTGGCCCTGGCCCTGATGCTGCTCACTCCCTGCAACCTACTGGTGCTCGATGAGCCCACCAACCACCTCGACATCCCAGCCAAGCAAATGCTGGAAGACGCCCTGATCGAATACGAGGGCGCTGCCCTGCTGGTCAGCCACGACCGCTATTTCATCTCACGGGTGGCCAACCGAATCGTGGAGATTCGCGATGGCCAGCTGGTGCTCTACCGGGGCGACTACGCCTACTACCTCAGCAGGAAAAACGAGGAGGCCGAGCTGGCCCGCCAGGCCGCCGAGACCAAGCGCAAGGCGGCCAAACGGACCTCTCGCAAACCCCAGGGGAAAGCAGGCTGAGCCTTAGCACCCCAAGGGGAAGACATACAACTTCACCGTTGCCTAGGCAGGAAGACTCATTTCCCTGGTGCCCCTGGTTTGGTGTGCATAGGCTGACAGGACATTGCCACTGCAGGAGATCATGGAAATCAATCACATGGGCGCTGGCCAGCTCGGCGCCGCCAATACGGGATTCAGCTCCGGACTCAACTCCGGCTTCGGCGCGGGCCTCCAGGACTTCCAAGTGGAGCCCGACCAGGCCATCGATTCCATGGACATTTACTTCGAGTGCATCACAACCTGCTCCCTGGATGACGGCGCCTGCGTGACCCGCTGCGTCGAACAACTGCGCGAGCAAGCCTGAGGCCCTGCGGGGAGACCGAGGGCAGGCTTCAGAACAGCAAATGCGCACAGGGAGCATCGCCCTGTCGCAATCGCTACGACCGCAACTGAAACACTTTGTAGCTTTGGCAAGTCCAACAGCTCTTCGCGGTGCGTGCCATGTCTGAACCCCTCGCCCTCAGCCTCGGCCAGCAATTTGAACTGGAGCGCATGAGCCGGGCCATCGAGGCCACCGCTGATCTGCAAACCCTCCAGGGAATTGCCAAGCAACTCCTGCAGGCCTGGCAAAGCCAGAAAGCTGCCACCCAATGGGTGATGCGCCAACAACTCGGCACACCAGCCCAGATAGCCCCCGGGCTGGCCCAGCACCTGGCCCACGAGGCTTGAGTAAGCAGGCCTGAATCAGCAGGGCTGAATCAGGAGGCCCGTATCAGGAGGGACCACCCAATTGGGCGGGCACCACCGTTACTTCAAACTGCCGTCCAGCCCTACTGACGCTGAGGGTCAAGCTGCCCCCCACGCCAGCCTTTTCGACAGCCGCCACCAACTCGATCGGGCTGGCCGTGGCCTTGCCGGCTGCCGCCAGGATCACGTCCCCCTGTTGCAAACCAGCCCGGAAGGCCGGGCTGCCTGCCTGGACCGACATCACCCGCACCCCCTGGCTCAGGCCGGTGCCATCACCAGGCTTGACAGCCTCAAGGCCGATCCCAATCACCGGGTGGGCAACCCGGCCGGTGGCAATCAGCTGGCGGGCAATTTCGCGGGCCCGATTGATCGGAATGGCAAAGCCCAGCCCAGCGCCAGGACCAGTGCGCACCAGGGTGTTGATGCCGATCACCTCCCCCTCCGCATTGAGCAAGGGTCCCCCGGAGTTCCCCGGATTGATGGCCGCATCGGTCTGAATCAGATCGAGCCGTTTGTCGGTGATGCCGAGCTTGCTGGCATTGCGGTTGAGGTTGCTGATGATGCCCATCGTCACCGTGTTATCGAGTCCGTAGGGATTGCCCACGGCGATCGCCCACTCGCCCACCTGCAGGCTGTCTGAATTGCCCAGGGGCGCCACGGGCCAGGGGCCTGAGCCAGCCAGCTTGACCACCGCCAGGTCGGTGAGGCGATCCAACCCCACCACCGAGCCCTCCACCCGACGGCCGTCCTGCAGGCCCACGGTCACCCGACTGCTCTTCTCCACTACGTGGGCATTGGTGAGGATCAGACCATCAACCTGAAAAATAAAGCCGCTGCCCTGGCCCCTTTCGGTGCGCTGGGAAGGCTGCTGCTGGGGCATGCCGAAGAACTGGCGGAACAGGGGATCATTCAGCAAACCCCGCGGCAACCCGCCCGTGCCGCCCCCAGGCACCAGCACGGTGCGCTCAGTGTCAATTGTGACCACCGCCGGCCCCGCCCGGCGCACCGCTGCCGCCACAAACGACTGGCGGGCCAGGCCCGCTGAAGCTGCCCCCTGGGCCCGGGCAGCCACCCATCCCCAGGGC